>JAVXPO010000020.1:0-16367 GCA_036644695.1 Akkermansia sp.
TCCTCCCAAAAATAACCGTTCAAAATCAAATACGGCTCTGGGGGAGAACGTGTTGCGTTAGCCGAAGGCGATGCATCAGGTTCACACCTGCCCCGTTTTCATCGCAGTCTTATTTCGTCCTTATTTCGCCCTGCCATTATCGATTGATAATGTCCATCCTACTACAACCAAAAAAGGGGCGGAAGTTATTTCCGTCCCTTTTTTGGTGCCTGATTGAGGGCTTATTTATCGTTTTTGAGGAGACAAGACGCGCGATAAGGCTCTCGCTAGGGAGAGTGGATTGTTTAGGGAGATGTCGTGATCATAGGACCAAATCATGACGCCCCCGATTTTATTATCTTTGACGTATTTTGCCTTTTTGCCAATGAGGTCAACGCTATTGAAATAGTGTCTCTTTTTAGTCGTTGGTGCAATAAAGGTATTTTGTGTGGGATTGATTTTGGGGAACCAAGTAATAATTTGAGCATAAGACTTTTGTTCATCCCAATTGCGTTGGTCAATTTCACATGAGTAGAAAGGTAAGCCAGCCACAATTTTGTAGTCTGGGACACCTAATCTTTTACATGTATTGATGTCGTTTTGCATTAAATCCATAGTTGAGTGCTCACCCCTTGCATCGTAGCTCATATTATTGATAAAATCCAGTTGTTCCAATACTTCAGTAGATGCTTGTTTATAATACATGGCGGTGGCAATGCTTAACGAAACCCCACTTGTATCGCTTGCTGCCATTGCTTCGCGAATATCGCTCAAGGTGAGTGCAAAATTATACCAATCTGTATCATTTTTAGGATATTCCCAGTCAATATCAATGCCTTGGAGGTCGTTCTTTTTGACAAAGTCAACTAATTGAGTCGCAAATTTTTTACGTTTTGTTGGATCTGCCGCAACACCAGACATAGTGTCTGCATTAGGAGTTACACCAATGATGAGGTTAACCAGTTTGTTGCCACGAAGAGCTTTCAGCTTGGTAATACCATTGATAAGATTCTGATTGTCTGTACCTGTAACGTTGCCATTGGTATCAACACTAACCGAAAAATAGATGAAATCGGTGATGAGTCCAAAATGTTGAGCTGTCAATTGACCGGGATTCCATTGCATGTGAAAATCTGAGCGATAGTAGGGGCAGATACGGTATCTGTAAGGATAAATTTTGGGTGAGTTGACAGGTGACGCATTGGAGGGGGTAATTTTACCATCGCTCAATGTTTGAATCTCTGTACAACTTGCATCAATTTTATTGGAACCCCGGGCACGATCACTCGCATCACAAACGACCCAAAAATAATTATCTCCAGGTTCCAAAATCTGACCTTGACCAGTAGCTTTACCAATAAATTGCATGTTAGGTGTCACTTTTACTGGGGCAGATAACGATGTTTTAATGGCAAGTCTAGAGGCTACTAACGTGTGAGTACAAAAATAAGGAGTTGAGCCAGAATAATAAATTTCAAGTTTCTTAACGTCAGTTAAGTTGGTTGTCCCCTTCATCGAGATAGTCATTGCCTTGACTGCTTGACCTGAGGCATTAGCTTTTACCTTAATTCGTAGAATAGGTTGCGTTGTGCCACCGGCATAAACGATGGAATGCAGTTGGTCACATTGAGCAACAGGTGAGGAGTCTGCCGTTTGTGCGCTCGACAGAGTCATTGAGCAAAGGCTGGCTATTGCGAGTATTAGATATTTTATCGTCATCTTTTTGGGAGGGGTTAGATAAGAATGATTTGTTGGGAGTAAGTAAAATTATTTCCTGCGACGGCGCAAGAGGAAGACCAGAGGCGCGAGGCTAATAAGAACTACGGTAGAAGACTCGGGAATTGCCACAGCACCACTATCTGCTGTCCATGAAGCCACTAATTGATTGTTTGTCCAGTTAAATCCCCAGTACCCCTCACCTGTAATAATGGAGCCCCCGAATTTACCCGAGATGATATCATTGAAATTTCCCGTTGTAAGTGGCGTATCGACGAAGGTGATCAAGGTAAAGGATTGATTTGAGTCCCATAAATTATCTGCATAGTTAATCGAGGCGTCATCCAAGGTGAGTCGTCCCCCCAATGCGAGATTGGCAGCAGAGATGATGATGGATTGGTTGTTAAAATTGAGAGTCAATCCCGTGGTGATATTGACGGTATTGGCAACGAGAGTGGCTCCTTGACCAGCAGTACCTAGATAGCTGAGTGAGCCGGCAAGATTGATCGTCTCTGCTCTCAGGATACCCCCCTCATTGATTGTGAGAACTGTGTTGGTTAAGGTGATGACGTTAGCATTGATGCTTGATGAGGAGCCGACGATAATATTGCCACCTAAGCCCGTAAAGGTCGTTTTTGTCTCGGGGGCGTCCGATGCCCAATCGGGTGAATAATAGCCATATTGAGCCCCATTCTCAACGATGAAGCTTCCCTGATGAATTGTCGTATTGACTTTGATATTGCTCTGACTATTGGCTCCATTCATGCGAACTGTTCCCGTAGAATCTAGTCCTGCATTGATGGCAACCTCAACAATGTTGCCCATGTCCGTGCCCCATGAATCATTAAATTCAATTGTTTTGCCAGCAAGGGCATCGAGATTTGCCGAGGAGCCCGTTTGGAAATAGATCGCATCATGACCTGTGCCATTACTGGTATTGCCCTTAAACGTGATGTTACCACCATCGGCGAGAAGGGTTAAGACACCTGCTGCATAGATGGCGCCCCCATTAAGTGCTGCGGTATTATTCTCAAAAAGCACATTTCCAGTGATGCCACTGATGGTGACATTATAGCCAGAAAGAGCCCCCCCATTCCCCTCAGCTGAGTTGACTCTGAAGGTTGTCATACCAATATTTGAAAGAGTAATGTCGTTATACGCGCAAATAGCCCCCCCGTCGCCATAGGATCTATTCCCCGTAAATGTGACATTGCCCAAGTTAGTCAAAGAAACAGAGGAATCAGAATAAATGGCCCCACCATTGCCTGCCGTTGAGCTATTCGTATTAAATGAAGTATCGCCTGTGATGTTACTGATCGTCACATCAGAAACTGCATATAAAGCACCGCCCGCATCAGTAGAGGTATTTCCTGTGACCGTTAAACTAGTCGCATTGTCAAAGCTGATGGCACCCCACGATTGGATGGCACCGCCATTCCCTGCTAATGCCTTATTGTTTAATAGCTTGATCGCTCCAGTATTGGCAAAAGAGAAGTTGCCCATTGTCGCAATAGCACCACCAGATAAGGTGGCGCTATTGTTCTCAAACAAAATATCTTTTGCCGTATTGATTGAGCCATCTCCTGCTGACGAAATGGCACCGCCCGTACCTTGCCCTCCAGTTGCCTTGTTGCCACTAAATGTAATATTGCCCACATTGAGGAAGGAGAGAGCCCCGGATATGGCATTGACCGCGCCGGAAGAGACTAATAAATCATTGGCAACATTATTATTAAAGGTGATATTGCCCATGTCATGAAAGGAGAACTCAGCGGCAGAGATCACGCCTTTATTGGTACCGTAATTGGTAACTGAAAAATCGAAATCAGATCCACTCATTGATAATGAGCCAGCGGAATAGAGATAATTGATTAAATTATCGGCTTTATGCGTCAGTATCAGATTGCTCGATAAAGTAAAATCTGTTGTGAGGGCATCAGAGGTAAAGCCTGAACCAATTTTAGGGGCAGAGGATAAATCATAGGTAGCGAGAGTGCCTATATTGACTAATCCCAAAAAGTTTGTCCCATTGAGGATGGAAGTTAATGATGTCCCCGATAATTTAAGAGAAACATTACGTAGCTCTTTATTGCCTAAATCGAGAATACCTCCCGCATAGGTTAGATTCACGATATTAGCAGATCCCAACGCATTTTCATGATTGATGATCAACTTGCCATCGGAGAGAATAAATGCCCCGGCAAAGTCATTGCTTGCTGCATTGAGTGTTAGTGTGCCTGAACCTGTTTTTTCTATTGTCCCTGTCCCGTTGATAGCGGATCGAGCTGTGCCATTCAGGATGATATTGCCAGCGCCACCTATTTTTAAGAGACCATCCCCTGAGAATTTAAAGGTATTGTCATTTGCATTTCCTGATAACGTGAGGGTTTGCCCTGCGTTTGACATCAAAAATTGTCCACCGAGATTAGTAATTGTGATTCCCACCCCAGACTCATGTGAATTGCCCGTGATGTCGATTGTCCCACCATCTAAAATGCGGTTTTGTGAGTAGTCAGCTAATTGATTTAAACTACCCTCATGCCTAAAATCAGCCATCTTGAGTGTCCCTTGGATGATGACGGCATTTGCTGTATTGGTGTAGTCAAAATAGTAAAGGTTGGCACTACTTAAATCAAGAGTGGTACCTTTGCCTATCTTAATTTGCTGACCTACTTTGATTTTGTTGTTATTCCCCTTGAGTGTAACCGTTGTCCCGTCTCCTGTAATATCAATCTTTTTATTAAATATTGTCGTGCCTGCAAACTCAATATTCCCACCACCATTGATGAGCAAGGTGCTCTTAAAGGTCGTTGTACCCGTCGTAAAGGATAAAGTGGCTCCCGTATCTGCTTGAATCTTAAACCCATATTTATCTGCTGGGATGTCAGGATGTTCAGAGGCAAGCGTATTATTCCCCGTCATGGTCAAATGTCCGCCTGCTAAATGAAATAGAGGACCTGCAATATTGTAGCCAGATGTGCTTAAATTATGTGAATAGGTTTGATTTCCTTGGGCGGTAACGTGGAGTTGTGTATCCATCATCATCGTGATATTGCCCCCGGTCAGCCCATTCTTAAAGTTGGCATTAGTCCATTGGTCAAGAGTGAGAGTCCCCGTGTAGTTTGAGGCATTGCCCTCAACGATAAGCTGTACACCCCCACCACTGTTTGTGGTAATATTACCTGTACCACTCAAATCCCCTTTGATGGTGATGACATTGGATCCCTTCCATGTCGTAGAAGCTGTCCAATTTTGATTGCCGTTTGCAATGACATTGGCATCGAGAATGAGTGAGCTTGATGTCTTGTTATTGAAGGTGATTCCAGAGGTTCCGAGTGTCAAGGTTTTGCGCTCAGTATCTCCCCCGATAAAGAGAGTCTCTGTTCCCGTAAGTGAGACAGATATCCCTGACCAAGATGTAGCTGCCCCCAAATGTAAGGGTGCCTCTGCCGTACCCCATGCGGAGGATGAGTCCCATTTCACGATGTCCCCTGCACCAGGCAAGACTCCCCCCGTCCAAACACCTGTCGTATTGAGGTCGCCAAGAGTTCCGTTTTTGATGATATTCTTGGCAAATGCAGAGGACGCACCAAGGGCGATAACGAGAGAACAAAGGAGATAGTGGGGTAATCGAAGCTTCATGAGAAATTAATTAGTTATCGTTTTTGATAGGATAGGAATAGAGGGGAAAAACGGAGTTGTCAAGCGATGTCATACGAATGATGGTAGATTTCTGAAAAACAAACGCATGTTGACAATTATTCGGGTTGATGATTTTGATCGAAAGACAGTAAAAATGAAAAAGGCTGACTCTTTCGCGGTTTTGGAACCAGAGAGAGTCAGCCTTATTGATGAATCAATAAGAGATGTGATTAGGCTCTGCGACGACGTAAGGCGAGGAGCCCTAGCCCGATTATCCCCAAAGAAATAGTTGTTGGTTCTGGAATACCTCCTTCAGAAAATTGTTTGGGATGATTCGTTGCAAGATAGGTAATGTCGCCCTGATTCAATACGCCTGAATAAAGAGCAACATCATCAAAAATAGCAGAACCCTCTTTACCAAATTGAATGGATTTGACGTCGCCATCGAAGTTAACCCCTGTTGCAGTCATGAATTGTACTCCATCTTTGTATCCCAACAAGGTGCCATTTTGAAAGGTGAGCACAATGTTCATATATTTATCAAGAGGAACAGTGGCTTGAGCCCAGTTACCTATGTTATTGCTCTGGGCAGTGCCATTGTTAAAAAACTCCCAAGCTCCTGCTGTTGTTGCATTTCCACTATTTTTTTTAGAAATAATGGTGTCTCCTGTTGAACTGGTGATGTTGAGCATTTCTTTATAAGTACCAATGCTATCATCCTTTACGGAAAAAGAGAGCGAGAAGCCATCCGTGGCATTGACTCCCAAACTATTAGAGCTATCACTTGATAAGGTCAATTTACCACTATTCGATCTATAAGCAGACGTGCTTCCCAGAACACCAGGTGAATAATTAAGATAGTCACCACTTGTTTTTGTCCAAACTCCAGAGCCTGGAGTTTCTGACAGGTTGTGATTGATCGCAGTTAACCCAGAGTCATTCATCCCATCAAAGTTGTAGGAGTACAATAATTGAGTTGATGCCTGAGCAGACATGCTTAACCCGATCGCGCAAGAAATAAGAGAATAAAATAATCTTTTCATAACGGGGTTCATTAAAACGGATTTATAATCCGATGTCAATACTTAGAGATCAAAAAAATATTTTTTCTCATTGTTATAACCATCAACTCTTTGTCACCTTTTGTAAGACAAGAGGTATTTGATATCCTGATGAGAAAAAGGATTATAGTAAATCAAGCAGATACAACATTATGTAAATAATAGATTTATAACCAAACAGTTATGCCGCCATTATCATCGGATTATAAATCCGATGTCCTAAAAAAGAATCATGCGCAAATCTATGCTTTTTCTCTCCCAGACTCGTATTTGTTGAGCGGTGAGTTTAGCGACCGACGTATCCTGGCAGGACGATTCTTGGGGGAGGATTGGTTTGCCAGATCGTTGGTGGGCAATTGTGCTGAGGGTCGGATATTTTGAGCTGATTGAGGTGCTCGTGAAGGATTTTCCTTAGAGCAAGAGCGGCAGGTATGGTATCTTGAACGCTGTGCCCAGAGTGGACGATATCCTCTGATTGACTCCAATCGAGGTGTGACGAGGAGTAGGGGACGACGCCGTCAGAGGAGCTGAAAATGTGGTTCCAACCGCCGTTATTGCCAATGATGGAGTGGACGGGAATTTTTTTATCGGGGCGCAGAGGTTGGAGTCCTTTGATGAGTGGCGCATTGGGGGAGAGCTGGTAGATGCTCGTAAAGGAGCGTTCCAAGGTTTTAGGGTTTAAGAGCAACATGCTACGGCTCAGGGTGGCGATGCGTGTCGCTTCGGTGATGATGTTCTCGGGGAGGCGGATGAGTTTCATCCCAATGAACCCAATCCAAGACTCGGCAATGGGCGAGCCTTGGTGTGGCGTTGACATGAAGACAATGCGAGAGGTTTGTTTATAGGGGTTGAAGATAAAGGTATTAGCAATTTTTTTTGATGCTACGGGATTATTGCCAAATTGTACTTTCTCTGCCTGGGTATAGTTCATTTTAGCAATGGCATCTTGATTTTTCATGAGTTGAGGGATGATTCCCCAAGGGCGAGAGGCATTGTTATATCGCGTGATGAGCCCCCCCATGGAGTGACCGACCATGACGATATTATTCAATGTGGGAGAGGTGCCATGTGGATCGTATTCATGGATGATGGCGTTGAGGGCATCGCGTTGTTCTTTAGCCGAGATGACCCATGGCACGCCCGATGGGTAAGAGAAGTACCAGAATTGGTAATGATGCCTAATCTCAGGGTCAACAATGAGGCGATTGACAAGATTACAGAAGGTATCGGGGCTCGACATGAGCCCGTGCGTCAAGAGGACGGGGATTTTATTGGGGTTATAGGGTTCGGAGAAATAGAGACCAGTAAAGTCGGCGGTCTCTTTGGGGCGAAAGACTCCGAGGAGTGCGGTGTCGGTCAGTGCAGTGTTTTTTTCCCAAAAGTGGGCGAGAGGCGCGGAGAAATCAGCCGCGAGAGGATGGTCAATATTGCCTATTTTGATGGTTTCTGTATCGAGGCGTGGGATGATTCTCAGGATTGGCTTTTTGTTTGTTGTGGCGCCAAAATCGAGGATGGCAGTGAGGGTATTGACGTTGCCCGAGTCTTTGAGGACTTTTTTATCGGATCGGTTGGTATCTGTTTTGACGACGCCTGCGACAGGGAGTCCCAAGCCTTTGACAAAGACGCGCTCCTCCAAGCGAAAGGTGGTATCAATCAGATCACAGGGGATGGCATCTTTGTAGCGATTGTGATCTCTGGTGCCTTTTGAGTTGTATCGTTGGATGTCATAGGGGCGTACTTTGGCAAAATCCAGTTGATTGTTCGTTTTGTATTTTTCGTAACGCGTGCGCAAAAAGATGATTCTGACGGCTTTGTTGTATTGCAGGGTGGCAGATAGCCATTGATTTTTTTGATCGTTGTCGGAGAGGATTTCCCATGCTTGTCGAGCCAGCTCGACTTGTTGGTTGTCATCTGGGATTGTTTTGCCATAAACCTCGCTTTTGTTCGGAGTGTAGGTGGAATGGCATGCGGAGAGCAAAAAGAGACCTATTGATAAAAGCAGGATGGGGAGGCGTGATAAAATCATGATGGCGATGATAAGGGGTGAGGTGGATTTAGGAGAGCATGTTGATTGCTTTTTTCATCGCAGCGAGCATGATCTCGACCTCTTGAGATGAATTGTAGAGGGCAAATGAAATGCGAGTCGTGCCTGTCGTGTTGAGGCACGACATTAAGGGTTGGCAACAATGGTGCCCTGTGCGGACGGCGACGCCCATTTGGTCAAGGATGGTGCCTAGATCGTAATGGTGGATGCCATCGACGAGGATGGAGATGACGGCGCCACGCGGATGATCGGGACCTAGGATGTGGACGCCCTCAATCGCCTTGAGCCCGGCGATGGCTTGATCCGTGAGCTCTGCCTCATGTTGAGCGATGGCATCTATCCCAATTTTGCTGACGAATCGAGTAGCCTCCGCGAGGGCGATTGCCCCCTCAATATTTGGTGTACCTGCCTCATACTTGAAGGGGAGCTTGTTGTAGCTTGTTTTTTGGAAGGTGACCTCACTGATCATTTCTCCCCCCCCCATCCATGGTGGGAGGGCATCAAGGATGTCATAGCGTCCCCACAATCCCCCCGTGCCCGTTGGCGCATAAAGTTTGTGCCCTGAGAAGGCGTAAAAGTCACACCCGAGCTCTTGGACGTTGACGGGGAGGTGGGATACTGACTGTGCCCCATCAATGAGAACGAGGGTGTCGGGCTTGTTCTCTTTAGCCAGTTGGGTGACTTGTTTGACGGGATTGAGTAGTCCGAGTGCATTAGAGATATGCCCAACGGCGACGATTGCTGTCCGTGGGGAGAGTAATTGGCGATAAGCCTCCATATCCCAAGTGAGTTCGTCGGTCAAGGGGATGACTTTGAGAATTGCGCCCGTGCGTTGACAGAGTAATTGCCAAGGGACGATGTTGGAGTGATGCTCGGTTGAGGAGATGATGATCTCATCGTTGGTTTTGATTCTCCCCGATAAGCCTAGAATGGACGCGACGAGGTTGATGCCCATCGTGCATCCAGAGGTAAAGAGGAGCTCCTCTGGGCGGGGGGCTCCAATGAAGTTGGCAACGGTGATGCGTGCCTGCTCGTGTGCCTCTGTAGCAAGTTGGCTTAGATGGTGCGCCCCACGGTGGACATTGGCGTTGTATGATTCGTAGTAACGGCGTGAGGCATCAAGGACACAAAGTGGCTTTTGAGTGGTTGCGGCGTTGTCGAGATAGACGAGAGGCTTGCCGTGAATACGAGTTGATAGGATGGGGAATTGTGCTCGTATGGCTGGTAAATCAAACATGGTCAAGGTGCTAGAGTTGGGTCTTTTCGGATTTCATCCCATCCGCCTTCAAGGACGTAGATGGGGGCTTTGAGCTGGAAGGAACGCAATTTATTGGCAATTTCTGTAGATGAATGACAATTGCGATCACAAAAGACGATGATGCATTTTTGCTCAAATCCTGCTTGATGGAGGACGGGCATGGCTTTGGCAAGGAGCTCTTGCGCGAGAGAATCGTTCCTTAAGGGAACGACATTTCCCTTAATTGTGCCCCGCTCAAAGGCATCTTGAATGCGAGCATCGACCCAGACGATGCGATTTTGCCATTGAGCTTTGACGGTCGAGAGACAGATGTGTCCACTTTCCAAATGATTGGGGTCACAGGGGAGGATGCGTCCAGGTGAGAGCCATTTAGAATCGACGAGCGTGACGACGGCTGCGACGAGGACGACCCAGATGGAGAGCTTGGCAATTTGAATGAGAATCTCTTTCATTGTTGCGGGGCTGGGGGATTCACCGAGAGAAATCCTAGTGCTTTTGAATAACGAGCCAGGTTGGAGTCAGTCACAATCCAAATGGACTCAAAGGTAGGCTTTGCTGTGGAGCGCGGAGTGACGATGACTTGATATTTTTTGCCAGCCGTGATGGTGACGGGCTGAAAGTCGAATCCTCTCCCCGAGAGACTGACCTCTTTGAGCTTCATGGGGCATGAGGGCTCAATCGTGATGGTGATTGTTTTTGGTGTTGGTGCCTCTCCTTGTTGCCATGTCAATTGTTGCGGAGTCATCCTAATGATTTCGGGGATACTGGCGCGAATGGTGAGGGTGTAGGTGCTACCCTCAGATTTGACGTGGATCGTCTTATCGACGGTGCCCGCAAAGTTGCCTGTCTTCATGGTGGCGACGAGACGGCAAGCCTCACCTGGTGCAAGCTTGGTTTTATTGCCCTCATAGCTTGCCTTGGTGCATTCGCAAGTGGGGGTGATAGAGCCTAATGAAATCTCTCGATTTGACTTATTCTTGAATGGGAAATCGACTGAGATGGCGTCTTTGTCGGCAGGTACTTTAACTGTCTTAATGGTATTGGCAAAGTCGAGCTCACCTGAGGCTGAGGCACAGAGTGTACTCAGGGCAAAGGTGAGGATGACTGTTGGCAAAAACATTATTTTTTAAGAGATTCTTGTTGCTGCTGGTCTTGGTCAGACACACTCGTAAAGGAGCAAATTAAGAAAATAACGGCAGAGATGCAGATGCAGGAGTCGGCAATGTTAAAGGAGGGCCATGTGTAGTTGATCCAAGGAATCTTGATGTCGATGAAATCCACGACATAGCCTGCCATGACGCATTCCCAAAAGGAGAGCATGTGAGATACATTGAGGAAAAACCCCTGAATGAGCCTGTCTGTAATGTTGCCGCAAACGCCTGCTAACAGGAATGCCCAGCCAATTTTCATCATCGTCGTGGAGAAAAATCCTTTCCTGTATGCCCAAATGAGGGCAAAAATGGCGATGATGGGGATGGCGAGGAAGACGTAGCTTGACCACACCGTCCCATTGCCGATGCCAAAGGCAACGCCCGTATTGTGGACACGGACGATGTTGAAATAACCATCAATGATTGAAATTTTATCAAAATTTCGAGTCATCCCGGCACTGGAGATGAGGAATGAGGGTTGTTCAAAATAATGAACGATGAGTCCTTTAGTGATTTGATCAAGGAGGTAAAGCCCTGCAATCAAAAAGAGGAGGATGCGTGTTGGTTTCGTCATAATCGTGATTATTGCGGTTGAATGGGGTCTGATTTGATTTTAGGCGAGATCCGCGCAACGTTCGCAGAGTCCTGTATCGGTGAGGGGTTCGTAACGACGGCAGCGTGGGCACATGGTGTGTGCTGTTTTGCATGCTGTTGCTGTGAGGGTGTCACCTAGCGAGACATTGAGGTCAGCGATGATGAAAAATTCTGTTGAGAATTGACGGTCACTCAAGAGGGCAACGACATTTTCTGCTTCATCTCTTGGGACGGTGAGGGTCACCGAGGCTTCATTATTTTTGGTGAATGCCTTATTTTTGACTTGTTCCTCAATGGCGACTTGGATGATCGATTTGATCTCTATCATCCTTGCAATCATGCCCGTTGCCTCTTGAGAATCAAAGTTGCGGTCGATTTGAGGGAAGTCTTCCTCATGGATGCTCTTGGTGAATCCTGCGTGTTCCCATGCTTCATCTGTCGTATAGGCGAGGATGGGGGCGAGGAGTTTGCATAGAGAGGTAAAGACGTGAGTCATAACCGTTTGCGTGGCACGGCGACGCAGAGAGTTGCGCTCGTCACAGTAGAGCCTGTCTTTTGTCGTATCGACATAGATGGCGGATAAATCGGATGAGCAGAATTGATTGATGACGTTGAATACCTTGCGAAACTCATACATATTGTATGCTTTGCGAGCTTCTGCAATGACCTCGTTCATGCGTTCCATGATCCAGCGATCCAATAGGGGCATTTGTTCCGCAGGGACGGTATCCGTAGCAGGATCAAAGTCATTGATGTTCCCGAGCAGGATGCGCAAGGTGTTGCGCAGGCGACGGTACGGCTCAGCTACTTGCTTGAAGAGGTCTTCGCCAAAGGGGACTTCATTCTGCCAATCGACGGAGGATGCCCAGAGACGCACGATGTCCGCACCGTATTTATCATAAAAATAGACGGCATCCGTGGGTTTGCCTGATTTTGCATCAGACTTGGATGTCTTTTTGCCCGTGTCTTTATCCACGACAAAAGCATGTGTCATGACTGCCTTGTAGGGGGCTTTTCCACGCCATGCCACGGAGAGCATGAGTGAGCTTTGGAACCATCCACGGTGTTGGTCAGTTGCCTCAAGATAGAGGTCTGCTGGGGCATCAAGCCCAGGGATGCTATCCATGACCGCCATGTGAGATGAGCCGGAATCAATCCAGACATCGAGCGTGTCGCGTCCTTTTTTCAGATCGAGAGGGATACCTAAGAGAGAGCAAAGCTCGGCGTCGCTCTTCTCAAACCAAATATTCGATCCGTGCTCTTGGACGAGGTCGGCGATTTTGCGAATGAGTGTAGCATCAAGTAGTGCCTTGTTGTCGGCATCAAAAAAGACGGGAAGGGGTAGCCCCCATGTGCGCTGGCGAGAGATACACCAGTCAGGACGAGCCTCAACGGTACCATAAATACGGTTACGTCCCCATGAGGGTAACCATTGAACTTTGTCGATTTCCTCAAGTGCCTTGGGACGCAATTTGTCCATGGAGATGAAGAATTGCTCAACAGCGCGGAAGATGATGGGGGTTTTGGATCTCCAGCAATGAGGGTACTGGTGGGCGTAGCTCTCTTTGCCAAGGAGGGCGTCCTCTTTATCTAGGAGACTTAAAATGTCATTATCGACGGAGAAAACATGCTTACCCACGAGTGATGGGACGCCGACCTCCTCAGTATAAGTACCGTCATCATTGACGGGAGAGAGGACTTCGAGTCCATTTTGGCGACCAACGGTGTAGTCATCAGCACCATGCCCAGGGGCGATGTGAACGGCACCTGTCCCCGTCTCTGTCGTTACAAACTCACCCATGATGATGCGCGATTGACGCGGGAGGAAGGGGTGGGCGGCGTTACAGCCGTCTAGCTCAATTCCCTTGAGTTCCTTGAGCGTCTCGGCAAGTTCCCATCCCGTTTTGAGGGTGAAATTTTGCACAAGGTCTTTGAGAATGACAAAATTGGCGGTTTTATCATCTTTGATGAATTGACCTAAGATGTAGGTAAAGCGAGGATGCAGAGCAATCCCGACGTTTGAGGGTAATGTCCACGGGGTAGTCGTCCAGATGACCATTGAGGCATCGACATCAAAGGGAGGCGCAATGAGCGGGAAGCGTACAAAAATGGAAGTGCTCGTAATCTCTTTATACTCGACCTCAGCCTCGGCAAGTGCGGTATAGGCGCCATAAGACCATTGCACGGGCTTGCGACTCTGATAGACGGCACCATCCTCAACAAGTTTGGCAAAAACGCGCAAAACATTAGCCTCATAAGCTGGATCCATCGTCAGATAAGGGTGATCCCATTCGCCAAAAACACCCAAACGACGAAACGAGGTGCGCTGAATGTCGATAAATCCCTTGGCAAACTCGGTGCAACGACGGCGAATCTCGGCAGGATCCAGATCGCGTGCTTTTTGGACAACCTTAAACTCAATTGGCAAACCATGACAATCCCAGCCAGGTGTGTAGGGAGCGGCAAATCCTGCCATAGTCTTGGACTTGAGTACCATATCCTTCAAAATCTTATTGAGGGCAGTCCCCATGTGGACGTCGCCATTGGCAAAGGGAGGGCCATCATGTAAGAGGAATCGCGGAGCATTTTGATCGGTGCGATTCTTTAAAATTCGATGATAGAGCTTGGATGATTCCCATTTCTCAAGACGCTTAGGTTCGTTGATAGTCAGATCACCACGCATGGGGAATGTGGTATTGGGCAACAGAATCGTCTCTTTGTAGTTCTTTTCAGGCGCGCTCATGTCGCGGGAAAATAGCAAACAGTCCCTTGAAGGTCAATCACTGGGTGCGCGGATGTGGGGAAAATGTGGAGAGAAACGTAAAAAAAATGCTAGAATGAACTCGGGAGACGGGCAAAAAGGAAATAAAATGAGTCGATTTTGAACCGATTCCGAGCCGATTTTTAGAGAATTGCAAAAAATGTCTTTACAAAAATCGAGACGACGCTATTTTTTGTCTCCCGAAGTTCAACCCCAACCAAGGAGTTATACACGATGAAAGTTCTTTCCTCCCTCGCCTCAATGAAGCGCCGTCACGCCGATTGTCAGATCGTGAAGCGCAAAGGCACGCTGTACGTTATCTGCAAGAGCAATCCCAAGTTCAAAGCTCGTCAGGGCTCGACAGCAGGCACCCGCATGTGCAAAAAAGGTGTGAAGTAATTCACCTCGAATCATCTTGATTCACTTTTTTTGTTAATTTAACCTTTACTAGAGATCGGCGTCTTATGGCTCCGGTCTCTTTTTGTTCCCCTTATCCAATATGACCGATATGACTCATCAGGAACAAAATGCGACCCAGACTCAATTCCTTGCCATTGATCATCCCGTGGCATTGGAGAGTGGCTTTGTGTTTCCTCGTTTGCAACTTGCTTATGAGACTTATGGTCAGTTAGATACAGAGGCGGGTAATGCCATTCTCCTTTTTCATGCCCTGACGGGTAGCCAACACGCGCACGGGTGGAATCCCTCCGTGCCTGATGTGGGCAATCGCTGGACGGAGGAGAATCATCATGGATGGTGGGACTCGATGATTGGATCTGGCAAACCGCTGGATACCGATACCTATTTTATTATTTGCGTGAATCTCGTAGGTGGCTGTTATGGCTCGACGGGACCTGCCTCAGCTCATCCCGATGATGGATTGCCTTGGGGCTCTCGTTTCCCCGAGCTTGCCATTGCCGACCAAGCGCGATGCCAGGCCTTATTGCTTGATGCTCTCGGGATTCAGCGCGTGGCGTTAGTGGGACCTTCTGTGGGGGGCTTGGTGGCGTTGAGCTTTGCCGTGTTATTCCCTGATCGCGTGAAATGTCTCTTATCCATTGGCTCTGGGTATCGAGCCAGCATTGAGCATCGCTTGTCTGTCTTTGAGCAAATCCTTGCCATTGAGTTAGATCCTAACTTTAAGGGGGGCGATTATGCTCAGGGTGCAGAGCCAGCAAGAGGGCTTGCCTTTGCCCGAATCATAGGACATAAGGCATTTGTCTATCAAGAGGGGCTGGAATTGCGAGCAAGACAAAATTTAAGTGACTCCTGTGGGATGCTCACCTCCTATAAGCCTAAACGCAGTACACAGAGCTACATGCTGCATCAGGGGACAAAATTTGCCCGTCGATTTGATGCTAATTCCTACATTCGCATTGCCGACATGTGGTCAGAATTTGATATTTGCGACCAGCAGAGGACAGCCTCCTTTACTGAGGCATTATCTCCCTGTGCCAAGGTAAATATCCCCTTCCTCGTCTTCTCGATTGATACAGATTGTTGCTTCCATCCCGAAGAGCAAAGGGGCTTTGTCCAATTGCTCCGTGAGGCAGGTCTAGTCGTCGAATATCATACAATCCGCTCTGATAAAGGTCATGATTCATTCCTCTTAGAGCCAGAGCTCTACGCCGATCCAATCAGGGCATTTTTGACCGAGAGCCTTTCGTGATTTTGAGAACGAGTCAAAATCTTTTATGATCGTTTAAAAAATAATCCATAAATAAATGGATATATTCAGTTTTTAGTAGGATAAAGAAAATTACTAACTTAGGAATAAGACAATGAAAAAAGAAAATAGAAAAAAAGAAAGATTACAGGGCTGGATGGATTCTTTAGAATCTAGCAAACCAGGTGACGCTGCATTAATTTTGGACACTTTTATTACTTATGCAGGTATAGAAGGAGCATTGAGTTTAGAAGACTTCAGGGATCATTGTTGTCCGCGAATGAAAGGTGGGTGTAAAGATTTTAAAGATAATATAGGTCAAATGACAAACACATTTACTTCGGATAAAGAGGGCAGCTCTCACTCTGTGCGACCGTTTAAGATTATGAAGGAGTATTGGAGAGAAGATAACAGATACGTTTTACACGATGATGTAAAAAAAATTTTACGTGAGATACAATGGGATAAAAAAGGAGAAGAGATAGAAGAAGAGAT
>JAVXPO010000020.1:16467-30600 GCA_036644695.1 Akkermansia sp.
AAATTTTACGTGAGATACAATGGGATAAAAAAGGAGAAGAGATAGAAGAAGAGATTAGGCAAACAATAAGTAAGGAGGCTTCTGCCTTGGAGGGGGGCAAAATAGAAAAGAATAGTTTAGTAGATAAAAGAAATTATAAACTAGCGCAGGACGCAAAAAAAAGAGACCATTATACATGTAAAGGGTGTGGTTTTAATTATGATAATAAGATCGTGGAAGCACATCATTTGAAACCTCTTGCGAACTACGAAAAAGAAGAGATAACAGAACGTAAGGATATTATTACCTTATGTCCAACTTGTCATAGGCTAGCCCATTACTTGATGCAAAAGAAAAATGACGTGTTCGAAAAAGATATTCTGATTTCAGAGCTGAAAAAAGTAAGACCTTCTTGTTATTGAGCTAATATGATAAGATTAGAGGGGAGTAAATCTAGGCGATCTAGGGAACAAGTCTGGACGTAACCCCCCTTAATTTTACTCATTGTACCCAAGGGGCTAGAAATTCTTTTGCTGATTTACCTTTGGCAAGGTGGCGGAGTAGGGCACTACCTAGGACGGCGGCGTCTGGTTGTGCCTCTTTTGGTAAGGCATTGAGTTGGTCTGGAGTTTGGAGACCAAAGCCTAAGGCGAGCGGGATGTTAAAGGCGTTCCTCGCCCGTTGCATTGTTGCCGTGACGGTATCAGTGAGTTTGGTATTACCCCCTGTGATGCCGAGGACAGAGACGACGTAGACGAAGCCTTTGGCAGTGTTGGCGTATTGTCTCATACGCGCCTCAGTCGTGTTGGGGGCAACGAGTGGGATGAGGGCAATGTCGTATTGATCAAAGCTTGGGCGAAAGAGTGAGCTCTCTTCTAATGGCATATCGGGGATGATGAAGCCAGTGATGCCTGCCTCCGTGGCGTCTTTTGCCAGTTGGTCTATTCCATATTGCAGGAAGGGGTTGGCGTAGCCCATGAGGACGAGCTGAGAGGAGAATTGACCTTTGCGATGGAGGAGTCCCTGGAGAATCCAATGGAGGCTGATGCCTTGCTCCAAGGCGTGACGAGAGGCATCTTCGATGACGGGTCCGTCGGCGACGGGGTCGGAGAAGGGAACGCCAATTTCGATGATGTCCGCCCCTCCTTGATCGAGTTGTGAGAGGCAATCCCAAAAGGTATCGGGACTTGGGTAGCCAGCGGTGATGAAGGGGATGATGGCTTTTCGCCCTTGAGCGTGTGCGTGTAGAATGGCTTGTTGTAGAGGATGAATGGTGTGCATCTTAAAAAAAGTGAAATTTTAGAGCTGGATGTATTTTTTGACAATGCCCAGGTCTTTATCGCCCCGTCCCGAGAGGTTGACGATGATGTTACTCCCGTGAGGGAACTCGTGGGCGTGGTCGAGTACCCATGCCACAGCATGAGAGGATTCGAGGGCGGGGATGATGCCCTCCTCTTTGGTGAGGGTTTGGAAGGCGTTGAGGGCTGAGGTGTCGCAAATCATGCCGTAATGGACTCGACCAATCTCTGCTAAATGGGCGTGCTCTGGTCCTACGCCTGGGTAGTCAAGTCCTGCGGAGATGGAGTGAGAGGGTTGGATTTGACCGTCCTCTGTCTGTAAGAGCATGGTGATATGACCATGAAGGATACCAGATTTACCTAAATTGATGGGAGCAGAGTTGTAACACCCAGGTTCCCCCGTGCCGCCTGCCTCGACGCCTACGAGTTTGACGCTCAGGTCATTGATAAATGGGTGTAGCATGCCAATGGCATTGGAGCCACCGCCGACGCACGCGACGACGACGTCGGGGAGTTTGCCTGTTTTTTTGAGGATTTGAGCGCGAGTTTCGCGCCCGATGACGGATTGGAGTTGTTTGACGAGTGTGGGGAAGGGGTGAGGACCTGCCGCCGTACCAAAGCAGTACATGGAGTTGTCTTGATGGGATATCCAGTACCTTAGCGTTTCGTTGATGGCATCTTTGAGGGTGCGAGATCCACTCTCGACGGGATGGATATCTGCCCCTAGTAATTTCATGCGCATGACGTTCATTGATTGTCGCTCAACGTCTTCTGCACCCATGAAAATGGTGCAACTCATGTTGAGGCGTGCAGCTGCGGTGGCAGTGGCGACTCCATGTTGTCCTGCTCCTGTCTCGGCAATGAGGTGAGTTTTGCCCATCATTTTTGCGAGCAGAGCTTGACCAAGGGCATTGTTGATTTTATGGGCTCCTGTATGGAGGAGGTCCTCGCGTTTGAGCCATAGGTTAACCCCGAGTTTTGCCGATAGATTGGGGCAAAAGGTGAGGGGGGTCTCACGTCCTGCGTAGTTGGTGAGTAGGTCTTGGAGTGTATTTTGATACTCGTCAGAGGGCATGATGTTTGCCATGGCTTGTTCGAGTTCATCGAGCAGGGGCATGAGAGATTCAGGGACGAATTGTCCGCCATATGAGCCGAAATATCCTTTTTTTATCATGATGTTAAACGGTGAGGGATGGGGTTAGTGGGGCGTGAGTTTGACGTTGGATGATGTGCATGGCAGCGAGGATGTCTTTTGGTGATTTTTGACCAGGTGCCCATTCGATGCCAGAATTGAGATCGATGCCATCGGGGTTGCATGAGTTGAGGGCGTCTTTAATGGTGTGGTTTGATAGACCGCCTGCCAGGAACCATGGGCGTGGGATATTGAGGGTGGCAAGTTCATTCCAATCGAGTGTTTTGCCCGTCCCCCCGTTGCCGATTGCTCCAGCATCGAGGAGGAACCATGCACAAGAGTCGGCATAGGCGAGCATGTCATCGTGGAGAGCTTTGATGGAGGGGTAGTCTTGAGGCCAAAGGACGCGAATGACACGGGTAGCCCCGATTGCTTGGGCGCATTGGATGCTTTGATTGCCATGTAGTTGAGCAAAGTCGAGATGAGCCTCATTCATGATATTGAGGATTTCTGATTGCTGTTGATTGACAAAGACGCCGACACGTTTGAGGTGAGCGGTGGATAAGGCGGCGACACGAGAGGGGGAGATGTAGCGTGGGCTTGTGGGGTGAAAGATGAATCCGCAAAAGTGTGCCCCCATGCCCATACAGGCGTCAAGGTTACTTAGGTGGGTGATCCCGCAGATTTTAATTCGTAGTTTTTTATTCATGATGAGTGTTTTTGAGGAGTCGGGCAAGGCTTGCGCCTGGAGTGCCTGATTCCATGAGTGCCGTGCCAATGAGGGCGGCGTTGTAGCCTGCCTTGTGGGCGGCGATAAGGTGTTTTGGGTTGCTCATAGCACTGGCGGCAATCCATGTTTCGTGGGCGAGGCGATGTGTGGCGAGATTGAGACAGATTTTGCGATCTGTTTTGAGGGTGTCGAGGTCTCGGGCATTGACTTGGATGATACGTGCTCCTGATGATCGAGCAAGAGCAAGGTCAGTTTCATCAAAGATTTCCACAACGGCATGGATGCCGTAGGATTCAGCTAATTGTCTCAGATTTCTTAAAATTGAGACATTGGGGGTGAGTCTGACGATGAGGAGCAGGGCAGAGGCAGGTGTCGCCGCCGTTGCTATAACTTGCAATGCGTCAAAGATAAAATCTTTGCGCAAGAGTGGGATGCCCGGGGTACTCATGCGAGAGAGGAAGTCGAGCTTGCCTCCAAAGAATTTTTCTTCGGTCAGCACTGAGATGCACGAGGCACCTGCTGTGGCGTATTCTTGGGCGATGTTTTCAGGGGAGAGCCCTTTGATGATGGTGCCACGCGAGGGCGATGCCTGCTTGAATTCCGCAATGACGGCAAGATTGCCATAGGGCGGATGTTGGAGTGCGTGGAGGAAGTCTGGGCGCGAGGCTATGGGTAGAGGCGCAGGGAGATTATTGCTCTTTTCTAATGCGCGAAGTTGGGCTATTTCTCCTAATTTTGCGGCTCGGAATTGTTCAAGAAGCATGGATGACTCTCCTTCCTACCCCAGCAGAGACGGCCTCTTGTGCCTTGAGCATGCAGGCAGAGAGAGGCTCATGCTGCTCAAGGAGATAGATGCCCAGACCAACGTTGAGTGTGACCATGTCTCGCATGGCTTGAGAGCCTTTACCTGACAGGATTGCTTTGATGGCGGCGAGGGCATCTGATTTGCTATGAACGGCAATATCTTCTTCTGTGCAGGGGGCAATGCCGTAATCGCTCGGGTCGATAGCGAGTGCTTCTGTCTTGCCATGGTCGAGGACGATAGCTTTATTGATGCCCAGTGGGGTCAACTCATCGTATCCACCAGCACCATGGACGACGGCGCCCTTGAGGACTTGAGATTGTTTGAGCGTCTCAATATACAAATCCATGATTTCTGGGCGAGCGACACCGAGCAAAACGTGTGAGGGACGTGCTGGATTGATGAGTGGACCGAGTAGATTAAAGAGCGTGCGAATGCCCATTTCTGTGCGCACTGATCCCACATTGCGAAAGGCAGGATGAAAGCGTGGAGCAAATAAAAAGGCAAAATTATCTGCATCAAGCATGGCGCGGACATCCTCTGGCTCAATCTCAAGGGGAAAGCCTAATGACTCAAGGACATCTGCACTCCCACTAGAGGAGGATACGGCTCGATTGCCATGTTTGATGACCTTGTAGCCCATCCCTGCGAGCGTGAGTGCGGTTGCCGTCGAGCAGTTGAAGGAGGATTTGCCATCTCCCCCCGTGCCGACGACATCAATGCAATTCTCGGCAATGCCATCGACGCGGACGGCGCGACTGAGTCCGATGCTGACGGCGTGAGCTAATTCGAGGGGAGTTTCTCCCTTCATGCGTAACCCCATGAGGAAGCTACCCGCCTGAGACGTGGTCATGCGTCCGTCCATGATGTCGGCAAATGCCTCGGATGCCTGTTGAGCCGTTAGGTCATGCCCTTCTGCAAGCGTGTCGAGGATGTGAGAGATTCTCCTCTCTTTATGTTGAGCGGGGAGGATTGAGTCGGGGAAGTGGGATAAGAGCGTGATGCCATCAGGAGTCAAGATGGACTCAGGATGGAACTGAATGCCGACCCATGGGCGATCATTATAGCGCAATGCCATGACCTCTCCCTCTGGTCCTCTAGCCGTGACTGAAAAGAGGGAGTTGGGAGATGCCTCTTGAGAAATCACTACGAGGGAATGATAGCGACCCACTTTCATGGGATTGGGTAAGCCTGCAAAAAGCCCCATGCCGTCGTGGACGATTTCGGAGCATTTGCCGTGCATCACATACGGGGCACGCGCTACCTCAGCCCCTGCAAAATGCCCGAGGATTTGATGCCCGAGACAGACACCTAAAACGGGAATATGCGTGGGGAGTCGTTTGAGAAACTCAAGGCAAAGCCCTGCCTTCTCTGGGTTACTGGGACCTGGCGAGATGCAGACCTCTTGAAGGGTTGGATCAGTTGCCAAGTCGAGCAGACGCGGATCGTCATTCGTCATCACGACGGGCGTACGACCGAGCCCGTAAAAGGCTTGGACGAGGTTGTAGGTAAAGGAATCGTAGTTGTCAATGAGTAGGAACATGGTCTTCTCCTGTTAAAATTACATCGATGATTTTTGCTTTATTCATGCATTCCTGCCATTCGGCAGCGGGGTTTGAGTCATAGACGAGACCTGCCCCTGATTGCCAATAGGCGCGTTGTTTGGTGCTTTCACCACGTACCCATAGGCTGCGGATGGTGATCCCTGCATCAAGATGAACGGTATCTTTATCGAGACCCAGCCAGCCGATACATCCTGCATAAGGTCCTCGTGGCAGAGTCTCGGTCTCGGCGATAATCTCCATCGCGCGTACTTTTGGGGCACCACTGACCGTTCCTGCCGGGAAGGCAGCGGAAATAATATCCATGGCATCGAGATTATCCTGTAATTGAGCGGTGACGCGTGAGGTCATGTGCATGACGTGAGAAAAACGCTCGACTTCCATCAAGCGTTCGACCTTGACCGATCCAGGTTTGGCAATGCGCCCCAGATCGTTGCGTCCGAGATCGACGAGCATGATGTGCTCCGCTTTTTCCTTGGGGTCTTGGAGGAGATCTGCGGCGAACTTGGCATCCGCGAGGTCATCGTCTCCACGGGGTCGAGTCCCTGCAATCGGGGAAAGCTGCAACTTGCCTGCCGTACAACGAACAAGCAATTCTGGAGATGAACCTAAAAGGCAAATCCCTGGCAGACGCATGAAAAACATGTAGGGGGAGGGGTTTAGACTCCTCATGCGACGGTATAAGGTGAAGGGATCCCCCTCAAAATCGGCAGAGGCTTGCGTCGATAAAACGACCTGAATGGCCTCTCCATCGTGGAGCAATGTTCGGATTTTTTCCACACCCTTGATGTATTCGTCTCGATTGGGGGTGCGAGTGATGTCACCAATCGATGGCTCACTTGTTTGACTGATGTTGCGAAAGGGGATGTCGCGATGCTCATTGAGGCTGATCTGAGTCAGCTTGTTGTAGCGATGATCAAAGACGAGCACCGTTCCTGGTAAAACGAGGCATGATTCTGCATTACTTACCTTGATTGTTCCCGTAAGCTTGGGTTGCAAAAGAGCGGCAGTTTCATAGCCAAAATAGCCATAGAGGGCGCGCGTAATCGGAGCTTGCTTGGCGTCGTTACAGGTTAATGTTAGCGATCGCATGAGTTGACGAACCCCATCGGGGAAGGGGAGACCGTTGAGTGCTTTGAGGGGGGCGAGACGCTCGTCGTCGATCGTGAGCTCTAGGATGCCGTTGCGACAAGAGGCGGTGAGTAAAAAGTCACAGGCAATGACGCTGTAGCGACCCCATTGCCCGTCAACCTCTGCACTCTCAAGCAAAATACCAGGTGTATTTTGTCCTGCGACACTGAGGAAGAGGCTAATAGGGGTTTCCAAGTCGGCACTGAGGCGGCGACTTTTTTGTGTGAGGTGGATGATGGGGGTAGATGTCATGATGGTGGCGAACTGGTAAATGGTTAGTAAATGGGTGAAAAAAAAAGACTGCTTTGATTCAACGCGGGAATCAAAGCAGTCTTCTAAAAACTAAAATTGTCGGTATTTTTTAAGCCAACACAGCGGGATTCCCCCGTTCTTCCGAGAACAGACGCCACCAATACCCATAATTTGCAAAAAGGGTATGATTAGACGAAAAGGATGTCATGCTGTGTTGCATACGGATGTATCTCTACTCGCACATTCCCTCTTTGGCAAAGAGGCGTTGTGTCATACTCTGATAACTGAGCCGAGGTACATTCGTTGCCCCAAGCTCGCTTTGATGATATTCTCCACGTAGGCGCATGAGGATGAATGTAGAGATAGGTGGATTTTTTGGATTGGAGTTACCCGACTACGATAACTTTCCTCATCGAGAGGGAGGGGCGCGTGTCTTGCTCAATTCAGGGAGATGTGCGTTGGAATATATTTTGAGGTCTCTTGGTGATGTGCAGAGAGTTTATCTGTCGTATTATACTTGTGCAACTGTGTTGGAGCCACTCGTTCGTTTGGGTATTCCTTATGGATTTTATCGAATTGATGAGCAACTTGAAATTATTGAGACCTCTCTCCCCCAATTACAGGAGGGCGAGTATGTGATCTATACTCATTATTTCGGGGTAAAAGAAGCGTATTTGGATGTGCTTGCACAACGCCATTGCGGGCATTTGATCGTAGATAATACGCTGGCTCTTTATTCACGAGCAAGGCAGGGCGTGCCTTCTTTTTATAGCCCAAGAAAGTTCTCTGGGGTGGCAGACGGGGGTGTTGTCATGATGGCTGATGCCTCGTTGTCTCATGAGCATTTCCACACTATCCCCTTAGATGCTCAGGATAAATCTAGTGCTGATTCTTTGTATCTGATGGAGCGCATTGAGTCGGGAGCAGAGGTCTCTGCCTCAGCCTGTGAACGGAGTGAATTGAGCTTGAGTAATGCTCTTATGCAGAGGATGTCTCCTCTGACAGAACGTCTGATTCGAGGCATTGATTATGAGGCAGCAAGAGAGCGACGTATGAGCAATTTCATGCTCGTACATGCGCGATTAAAGGACTTTAATAAGCTCTATTTGGATACGTTGTCGATGTCTGCCCCATTTTGTTATCCCCTCTGGACGAATATGATCGACTTGAGAAATGAGCTCATTGATAAGGGGATACTCATCCCTTTTTTATGGACAAATGTGCCAGAGATGGCTCCCCCAGATGGGGTAGAGCAAAACTTAGCCTATCAGCTCCTCCCTCTACCAATTGATCAACGCTATAGTTGTAAAGAAATGGAGTATGTGATTCATGCCGTAGAATCATTTTATCGGTAGATGGAGTATAGTCTTTACAAAACAAAAGAGAACGAATGTTTGACAAAAATTTGACTGTTTTAATGGGATGTTTTGTTGACAAAAGTTATTTTTTGTAGTTAATTCAGCCTAGTGGACTCAATAATACTATCTTCATCAGATTTGATTTATCGTCAAGAGGTTCGACGTAATCGCAATTCTCCAACTATTCTTTATACTCAAGAGGCTAAAGGACATCTGGTTAAAGTGATGCCTGGTGCTTTTATTAATAGTGAGGTTCCTATCTCCTATGTTTCCGTGATGCAATGGATTTCAAAAAAACAATCCCAAGTAGTGATGAATCTCATCTCTGCTTTGTCTTTTCATGAGATGACGACTCAAATCCCAGCATATTTATCTGTTGCTTTGCCTCGAGGAGCCTATTTACCTAAGGTTAACATTCTTCCTGTTAAAGTATGTTATATTACAAAAAAATTATTAACACACGGATTTGAAATGCACGAAGGTTTATTTGGTCCTTTTCGTGTTACTACGAAAGAACGTACTTTGGTAGACTGTTTTAAGTATCGGAATAAAATTGGGTTGAATATTTTTCTCGAAGCTTTGCGGATGGGAAAATCTCAAATAGATTTATGGAAGTTAGAGGATGAAGCAAGGTTGTTACGTGTGATTAAGCAAATAACTCCTTATCTCGAAAGTAATTGATGAAACTTATCTATACTGCACTTCGAGAAATGGCAAAAAGTAGGAGGATTGCATACCCCATGCTCTGCCAACAGTATGCAATGGAACGCTTTCTCTTTAGGTTAGGCAATAGCAGATATGCGAATCATTTTTATCTTAAGGGAGGAATGCTTCTCCTTGTTTTTGGCGCTCCAGCGGCAAGACCTACATTAGATATTGATTTACTCGGGAATGTTTCAAATTCGGCAGAAGGATTGATAAAAATTTTTAAGGAAATTCTCTTATCTGCAACAGGCGTGCGAGATGGAGTTTCCTTTTCTCTTGATGTTCAAGTAAGTGATATTATTAAGGAGGCAGAATATGTTGGTAAGCGGATTTTATTTAGTGCAGATATTCAGGGAGAAAAATTTCAAATGAAGATTGATATTGGTTTTGGAGATTCAATTCATCCTGAACCTTGTCAAATGGATTTCCCTAGTTTGATTGATGTCTTACCTCCTATTCGTATCTTTTGTTATACAACGGAATCTCTCATTGCTGAGAAATGGCAAGCTATGATTAGTCTCGGCTCATTCAATTCTCGAATGAAAGATTTTTATGATATTTGGATGCTGAGTAGAAGTAGGAAATTTAATGGGAATCGTTTAAGGGAGGCTGTTTACAAAACATTTAAGGTGCGACATACGGATATAGCTCAATGGAAAAGATTAACTGATGAGACTTATCTCAAAATACAACAGCCTAAATGGACATCATTTCTCTCAAAAATGAAAGCATCACTTTTTCAGCGAAATATCAAAGTTGATTTGCCCTCGAAAAATTTTGTCGAGATGATGGATGATGTTCTTGAGTTTTTAGCACCAATTATGAATCAAGAAATGAGTGTAGGGTTATGGGAACCTAAGAAAGGGTGGAGTCATTTTTTCAAGTAGAGCGGTAATCCTGCTACGATGAGGGCTACTTGATTGGCTTGATTGGGGGTGTAGTCTTTTTACAAAATAAAAGAGAACGAATACTTGACAAAAATTTGTAAAATGTTAAGAGATATTTACGTAAGCGATTCTTCTTCAGGGAAGACGTTGCCCCGCGACGCATAAAATCGTATGATCTATTTGCCACCTTCCTTTACGGTTAGGTGGCATCTTATTTTATGCCCCAATGAAATCGTTCAAAACATATTCGGAGCAAGCTGATCTTCTCATTTCAAGAGGATTAGAAAATGATTCAATCAAGCCGATTTTAGAAAAACGGCTTCAAGCTGTTGGCTATTACAGATTATCTGGTTATCTTTATCCTTTCCGTCGTACCAAAAAAATCATGGGAAAGGTTGAAAAACTCGATGTTTTCCGAGAGGGCGTCATGTTAAAAACGGTATGGAGTTACTATTTGTTCGATAGACGGTTACGCTTTTTGATAATGGATGCTATTGAACGCGTAGAAATATCATTTCGGTCTTGAAACAGAAATGGGCTTTCCTGAAGGATGGAGAAATCATCCTCTGTGGAGATGATCTCATTTTTTCAAGTAGAGCGGTAATCCTGCTACGATGAGGGCTACTTGATTGGCTTGATTGGCAATCATTCTGTTGACCATGCCTAGTCCGTCGCAGTAGTTGCGTGTTATTTGGTCATTTGATGCGATGCCTAGTCCTGTCTCAGAGGAGACAATGATCCAGGGGATGTCTGTTTCTTGGATGAGTTGGAGGAGGGAAGAGATTTCCTGTTGGAGCTTGTTCTCTAGCTCGTCGATGTCCTCGGGATGCTCTTCCGCAAAGAGGATGTTGGAGCTTAGTAGGGTGAGGCAGTCAAGAAGGACGACTTGGATGCCTTTGTCCGGGGTTAGGCTCGACTGATTGCGGATCGTTTCTGCAAGGTGTAGGGGGCATTCCAATGTTTGCCATGTTGATGGGCGACGTTCGCGATGTTTGCGGATGCGTGCCTCAAGCGAACCCTTGCCTGGGCGGTTCTCTGCTGTGGCGATGTAGAGGACTTTGTTGGAAATTTTTGAGGCGAGTTGTTCGGCATATTCGCTTTTGCCACTTCTTGTGCCTCCCAAGATGAGGGTGAGGTTAGGGGTGTTTTGAGGATTGATAGCGTGCATGAGATTCGAGTAGGGCTTGGTGCGAGGTTAAGAAATTGTCGAGGGTAAAGACTTCGAGTGTGATGACTTCAAGCGTGCTGATGCCCTTAATGGCGAAATCCCATAAGGGGTGCATGATGGCATCGAGAGCTGGAGAGGGGATGTGACATAGGGATTGATGGTCGCGTGTGGAGATTCCATGGAGGTGGCACATACGGATTTTTGCGAGCCATGGAGTGAGGAGTTTTTCTGGTTGCAAATGGTCTTTCCAAACGTGCCCGATGTCAAAGCAACGAGAATACGGGGTGTACGTGAGGATTTCATCGAGTAGATCCATCGCAAAGAGCTCTAAATTCTCCAAGGCGAGATGGGCTGGGTTGGGTAAGGGGGCTGATATGCGATTTAATGCCTTGATGATCATCTCTGTTTGTTTTTCGCTAAAATGATTGGGGGTATTGAGCTCTAGGAGGGTGTTGTCAACGACGTGTGTGACCCATGTATGCGGATGCAGAGGGAGGGTGAGGTCGATGGCGCGCAGAGTGTTGTCTGTCAGACGTTTGGTTGATGCCATGCTAGAGAAGTCCCCGTCGGCAGGAAGATGAATATTCCACGTTATATTCTCTCCGTCGGCGATGCGAATGAGCTCGTCAATCTCTCGTTTGCTGATGAGAGAATCGCCGTTATGACCAGCCTCCAGGAGGAGCAGGGCAATGTCATCGGCGTAGGGGATGCATCCACGGACGGCGGGGACGTAATGATCGGGGATGATAAATGAGGTGCATCCGATGCGCAGCCCTGGGATACGGCATTTTGTCATTTGAGGCAAAAGGTAAGTAGGACGACCCATTCAGTCGTCTCAATGAGCCATCCAAAAACATCACCCGTGACGCCCCCAAGTCGAGAGATGGCATATCTCAAGAGGCAAAAAGAGGTCATGAATGCTGCTAAAAGTGCATAAACCCCATGCCATCCAGCCCAAACGCACACCATGAGAGTAAAGAGGAGAGCCATGACGCTATGGATGGGTAAGGTTCCTTGATGAACGGCATCTCCGAGTCCTCCTGGGCGTGCGGTCGGGCAATGCATGGCAATGAAGATTTGATCTCTCGCCAGCAATCCAGCTAAGGCACAGGCCATCAGGATGAAAAGGAGATTACCTGTACTTGCCAAGGTGACGAGCGCGACGGACTTGAAAGCAAGATTAAAGAAGAGGAAGGTGCCGCCAAAAGTGCCTAGGCGTGAGTCTTTCATGATCTCAAGACGGCGTTGACGTGAGACCTCGACGGGGAGACCATCGCCACAATCCGCAACTCCATCCAAATGGAGCCCCCCTGTGATGATAACCCAGACGGCACACCCGATTAGCCCAGAAATAAGAGGCGGAAAGAGGAGGCTAGCCCCGTATGTGCACGCCCCGGCGATGAGCCCTACGACGATGCCCACCAAGGGCATCCATGCAAAAATCCCCTGCATCGTCTCATTCAGGGGGGCTTTGCCCACGGGAATGCGCGTGAAAAATCCAAAGGCGGAACGAATGGTACGAATCGTGCTACGAAAAGTGGACATGAGATAAACAGGGGTGAGGATGAGTCGGTGGACGAATGCGAACTTAATGAGGGATTTGAATCCCAAGCTCGGGGAGTGTTTTCATGTCGGATAAAGTTCTGACCGTGGCATCAATGATGGGGAAAAAGAGGGCAGCCCCCGTGCCTTCTCCAAGGCAAAGTCCTAGATCGAGATAGGTTTCAACTCCAATGTGTTTCATGATGATGGTGTGCCCTGGTTCAGCGGATGAGTGAGAGCCGACAAAATATTGAGCAACATCGCGATTGATGCCTCGTGCGATTGCGGCTGCGGCGCCAGCGATGAAGCCATCAATGACAATGGGGATGCGATGAGAGGCGGCGGCGAGCATGAGCCCTGCCATGGCGCCAATCTCGGGGCCGCCTACTTTGGCGAGTACGTCGATGGCGTCTTTAGGATTGGGTTTATTGAGGGCGATGCCTTGATTGATGAGGTCTATCTTACGGCGGATTGTTTCGCTCTTGATGCCAGAGCCTCTGCCTGTCACGATTTCAACTGGGGTGCCCGTGAGGACGGAGATGATGGCAGAGGAGGGAGTTGTATTGCCAATGCCCATTTCACCTGCTGCGACGAGGTCGAGCCCTTTGGCAATTTCATCGCGAGTGACATCAATCCCGACTTGGATGCAGGCAATGGCTTGCTCTCTGGTCATGGCGGGGCCTGTGCTAAAGTCATTAGCTCCCTCCATCACCTTGCGTTTGATGAGATTGGGATGATTCTCAAATTCGCCATAAGTACCGACGTCTACAACGGTGAGACGTGCTCCAGCATTGCGAGTGAAGGCGTTAATGGTCGCGCCCCCAGAGAGGAAGTTCAGAGTCATGAGTCTCGTGACATCCTGTGATGTGAGGCTCAATCCGTGCTTGGCAATGTCGTGGTCAGAGGAAAAAAGAATGACGGCTTTTTGTGGAAAGCTCGGAGTAGGATTCCCCGTCATTGCTGCCAATTGGATGGCAAGTGGCTCCAGTTTGCCTAGACTATGAGGTGGTTTTGCCAAGATTTTTTGATGGGCGAGTGCCTTGTTTGCTGTATCTCGATCAAGAGGGGGAATGTTGATTTTATTCATAAAATTTTCTAATAACGACAAACGCGAATAGAGGCAAACACTATGCCGATTGTGTCTTGGTAGCAAGCCCGTGTTGCGTTAGCGGAAGATTTGACGAGGTGGAGAAAATGGATTTTTTGTCCAGCTTTGCGTCAGATTTACTGGTAAAAGCTTTGCCGTAGTTTGAGGAAGAGGTACGGAATATTGAAGAGTCCGCACGTCTTGGCTTGAATCCTTGAGATAGAAGCATTAGCAGCCTCTATCTTCCCTCTACTGATTCTGAACTTGAAGAAATTGATCACCTCATTGAAGTTCTTCAATAAGCCTTTTGCAAATCGTTTCAAAGGTTCAATACTGGGTCAGATGCGCTTCGTGGGGAAAGAGGCAGTTCGACGCACGATGAAGGGTATGGAACACTGGCTGATAGGAGACAAGAAGAGCTATCTTAAAAGGTGCAGGAGGTAGCTCATAATTACTCGGAGATGAGTTCTGGATGTTTTTTGATAATGTCGAGCAGTCTG
>JAVXPO010000021.1:0-30579 GCA_036644695.1 Akkermansia sp.
CTGAGGGGTTTCCCCAGGATAAGACAGCTTCTCTAAAATCATCCTCGTTCGGCTAATCCCCTTCTCTTTAGATTTTAATAAAAGGGGAATTGCTTGCATGAGGGCATCCCATCGGTCATCGGTCTCTCCCTCAGCCCTGTCTACCCGATCCAAAAAAGCGGCTACATTCATCAATTCTGCCCGAGCTTCAAGAAAATCCCGATTGAGAACATCCTTTTTACTATTCATGCCTGTGAGGATATTCCTCCATTTCGTTGAGAGCAAGCATCAATCCAGTCTGAGCCACGGGTCTCGTATCATTCTTTGCACTTGCCAAATGAGACAAGGAATTTTACGTTGCCTGTCTTCCTCATGAATATTGATGGCACCACTTTTTTTGTAATTTGCATCCTCCTCCTCATCGTTGGGCATTTCACTTACGGACGGGTGATTGAAAAAATCTTTCGTCCAAAAGCCTCTCGCATCACCCCTGCCATAGCCTCCCCCGATGGGGTGGACTATGTCCCCCTTCCTGGCTGGAAAATATTTTTTATCCAGCTCCTCAATATCGCGGGGCTAGGTCCTGTTTATGGTGCCATCCTCGGGGCACTCTATGGTCCTATTGCCCTCCTCTGGATCACATTTGGGTGTATCCTGGGGGGAGCCGTCCACGATTATCTCGCTGGGATGATCTCATTGAGACATGGGGGCATTAGTCTGCCAGAAATCATTGGTCGCTATCTTGGCAAATCAGCAAAATTCTCTGTTCGTTACTTGTGCATTAGTCTCATTGTACTCGTGGGGGTCGTTTTCGCTCTAGGGCCAGCGGAGCTATTAGGGCAAACGCTCGGGGGCTCATCAATCTTATGGGCAACCATTATTTTTATCTATTATTTTGCCGCAACCGTACTCCCGATGGATACGATTATTGGTAGGATCTATCCTTTTTTTGCCGTCTGTCTCGTACTCATGGCAGGCTCTATGCTTGGGGCTCTTTTCATGACTGAGGGGGGCATCATGCCTGATTGCACCCTCTCGCTCAACCAGCATCCAGGGGGACTCCCCATCTGGCCCATGCTTTTCATCACCATTGCCTGTGGGGCAATCAGTGGCTTCCATGCGACTCAATCCCCCATGATGGCGCGGTGTATGAAATCAGAGATGCAGGGGCGTAGCGTCTTTTTTGGTCCCATGATTACTGAGGGAATCATCGCTCTGATCTGGTGTGCGGCAGGGCTCACTTTTTATAAAACTCCCGAAGCGATGAATGCCGCCATTGTCGCTGGGGGCGCGGGCAAGGTCGTTTTTGACTCATCGGGAGATATGCTTGGGCATACGGGACGCATTCTTGCCGTCATCGGCGTGGTCGTCCTCCCCATCACCTCAGGTGACACGGCATTGCGTAGCGCACGACTCATGATCGCAGATTCTCTCCACCTCTCGCAAAAGAAAATTTCGCCACGACTTTTCATCGCCGTCCCCTTACTAGCGATCTGTTTAGCAATCACCGCTATTGATTTTGACGTAATTTGGCGCTATTTCGGCTGGCTCAATCAATGTATTGCCTGCTTTACACTTTGGGCAATCGCAGTTTTCCTTCGTCGTAGTGGGCGATTCCACTGGGTGGCAAGCCTTCCTGCCATCTTTTTAACCGCCGTTTGCATCACCTATGGCTTCATTGATAAAAATTGCCTCAACCTCCCTCATGCACCATCTGCCATTGTCGCGACCCTCATCGCGATCTCACTCATTTTTGTCCTACTCTATCGCGTCCGCCCGTTTCGCAGGAGCCATCCCCATCAAAATTAAAAGTCATTCCTTTGGAATCATTACTAAAGCTAAGAAGAAATAAAGGATTTTTGAAACAACATCCTTGCCAAATGAGCCAAAGGGTAGTATTTCATCGTTGACGCATTTTTCCCATAGCGCCTATGAACGCACTATTAAAATCAGTATGCACATTTGTGACATCCTCGATTGGCCGCAAAATTATTGTAGCCATCACAGGATTGTCGTTAGTTTTGTTCCTCGTCGGTCACCTGATCGGGAACCTCCTCATCTACGGGGACGCCAGTCTTATTAACGCTTATGCCTACGGCTTGCACTCCATGCCGCCAGTTGCCCTTTGGGGTATCCGTTTAGGATTGGGTGTTTTCTTCCTCGTTCACGTCTTGCTCACGATCCAGCTTAAGTTGGAAAATAAAGCAGCTCGTGGCGATCAGGAATACAAATATAAAAACACCATCGCCGCCACCATCTCGGCACGTTACATGGTTTATTCAGGTCTGACGGTTCTCGTCTTCCTCGTTTATCACCTGTTGCAGTACACGGTTCGCCTTGGTCTTGACCCTGCTACCTTCTCCTATACGTTTACGACAGGAGCCCTCGCAGGTATCGAAACATTCAACGTGCATCAGATGATTGTCGCTGGATTCAGCAATATCTGGGTCTCTGGCTTTTACATCCTTGCCGTGATTATGCTCTTCTCGCATTTAACCCACGGTGTGGAATCTATTTTCCAGACGGTCGGGCTCTCTTCGAGAAAAATCCGCCCATGGTACAAATTGGTCGCAGCACTTTATGCCCTCGCAGTTTGCGTTGGCTTTGGCTCGATCCCAGTTGCCGTCCTTCTCGGCGTTATTAAGTAACTTTTACCCTACGATAGAAAAGCCATGATTGACTTCCCCACTAGCGATTGGATGCCGGATGCAAAAATTCCTTCGGGTCCCATTCAGGACAAATGGTCCAAATATAAGCTTGAAGCCAAGCTCATCAACCCTAACAACAAGCGTAAATACACAATCCTCGTCGTAGGATCGGGTCTTGCTGGTGGCGCCGCCGCTGCAACGCTTGGCGAGCTGGGGTACAAAGTGAAATGCTTCTGCTACCAAGACAGCCCCCGTCGTGCGCACTCGATTGCAGCACAAGGTGGTATCAATGCAGCTAAAAACTACCAGAACGATGGTGACTCCGTTTACCGTCTCTTCTACGACACCGTCAAGGGTGGCGACTTCCGCGCTCGTGAAGCCAACGTTTACCGTCTTGCTGAAGTCTCATCAAACATCATTGACCAATGCGTCGCCCAAGGCGTCCCCTTTGGTCGTGAATACGGTGGGCTCCTCGATAACCGATCCTTTGGTGGCGCTCAGCTCAAAAGAACATTCTATGCTCGCGGACAAACGGGGCAGCAGCTCTTACTCGGTGCCTATCAGGCTCTCGAAAAAGAAGTATCCAAAGGTGCCGTCGAAATGTATTCTCGTCGTGAAATGATGGATTTAGTCATCGTCGATGGTCAAGCAAAGGGCATCGTCGTGCGCAACCTCATCACAGGCGAAATTGAGTCTTATTCTGGCGATTGCGTCGTCCTTGCCACTGGAGGATACGGCAACGTCTTCTTCCTCTCGACAAATGCCATGGGTTGTAACGTTACCTCAGCCTATCGTGCATACAGACACGGTGCTTTCTTTGCCAACCCTTGCTATACGCAGATCCACCCGACCTGCATCCCTGTTAAAGGTGATTATCAGTCAAAACTCACCCTCATGTCGGAATCTCTCCGCAATGATGGTCGCGTTTGGGCACCTAAAACCAAAGAAACCGCTGAAAAGATTCGTCGCAAGGAAATCAAAGCCTCCGACGTACCTGAAGAAGAACGCGACTATTACCTGGAACGCAAATATCCTGCTTTCGGTAATCTTGCCCCTCGTGATATTTCCTCTCGTGCAGCTAAAGAGCAATGCGATGACGGACGCGGGGTTGCCGTTACTGGTCTTGGCGTATTCCTCGACTTTAAGGACTCCATCAACCGCATGGGTAAAGATTGGATTGCTGGTCAATACGGCAACCTCTTCGACATGTACGAAGAAATCACCGATGATAGTCCCTATGAAAACCCAATGATGATCTACCCTGCCGTACACTATACGATGGGCGGTCTCTGGGTCGACTACAACTTGATGAGCAACCTCCCCGGACTCTTTGTACTCGGTGAGGCTAACTTCTCTGACCACGGTGCTAACCGCTTGGGCGCCTCTGCTCTCATGCAAGGACTTGCCGATGGGTACTTCGTCATCCCCTCAACTCTGCCAAGCTACATCACGACATCCAAACCTGGCTCCGTCACCAAAGCTTCTCCAGAATTCAAGGTTGCCGAAGATGCTGCCAAGGCACGTATCGAGAAATTGCTCTCCATCAAGGGCAATCGTTCGGTTGACTCCTTCCACCGCGAACTCGGGCTCTTGCTCTGGGAAAACTGTGGGATGTCACGTACCAAGGAATCCCTCATGAAAGCTATTGAGCGCATCCCTCAAATCCGCGAAGACTTCTGGAAAAATGTCCGCGTCACGGGTACCGCTAATGGCATCAATGCCGAACTCGAAAAAGCCGACCGCGTGGCTGACTTCCTCGAATTCGCCCAATTGATGTGCTATGATGCCCTTCACCGCGATGAATCCTGTGGTGGTCACTTCCGTGCAGAATACCAAACAGAGGACGGCGAAGCCCTCCGCAACGATGATAAGTTCGCTTACGTCGCAGCTTGGGAATACAAGGGAGTGGATGAACTACCCGTTCTTCACAAAGAAATGCTCACCTTCGACAACGTTCACCTTGCCGTCCGTAGTTACAAGTAATCACACCCGGTAGACAACGACTCAATCAGAAAGATTTACTATGGCTAAAACCCTTAATCTCACCCTCAAAGTCTGGCGTCAAGAAAACGCGCAAGCTAAAGGACGTATCGAAACCTACAAGGCAAACGATATCCCTGAAGATTGCTCGTTCTTGGAAATGCTCGATATCGTCAATGAAGGCATCGTTGCTGACAACAAAGAGCCGATCCACTTTGACCACGACTGCCGCGAAGGCATCTGTGGCATGTGCTCGCTCACCATCAACGGCGTCCCTCATGGACCAGAACGCAAGGTAACGACCTGCCAGCTCCACATGCGCAAGTTCAAAGATGGCGACACCATCTGGATTGAACCCTTCCGTGCTAAGGCATTCCCCATCCTGCGAGACCTCATGGTCGATCGCACCGCACTTGACCGCATCATCGCCGCTGGTGGTTATGTTGACATACGTACAGGCTCTGCACCGAACGCCAACAACATCCCTATCGAAAAGCATCGTTCCGACGAAGCCTTTGACGCCGCTGCCTGCATTGGTTGTGGTGCCTGTGTCGCCTCCTGCAAAAATGCATCGGCAATGCTTTTCACCTCCGCAAAAATTGCCCACCTCAACCTCCTGCCTCAAGGTCAACCAGAACGCACCAAACGCGTTCTAGCAATGACCAAACAGATGGAAGTAGAAGGCTTTGGCAACTGCACCAACCTCTACGAATGCGAAGCGGCTTGCCCCAAAGGCATCACCGTCGATAACATCGCCCGTCTCAACCGCGACTTCATCGCAGCCAAGACCAAACAAGGGCTTTGCTAAGCAATTCATCAAAAAAACATAAAAAAGACCGCTCCTGACCGAGCGGTCTTTTTTATGAGTTAAGTCAACATAATCTTGCCTAACAGACGACACCTTGTAAACTGATTACCATGAAATGGATCACTTGTACCCCTATTGGCTTTCATGGAGATGAAGAAAGCTTTTTCTCTCGCGATACTGGGTCATTTTGTCGTGCTTTCCAAAATATAGGAGTCGATTGTACTCCAGTATTACCCTTAGAAGCAGATAAAAATACAAAATTAGTCGATGCACCAGATCTTTTACGCACCGATTATAAAAACCTAAAAGACCCCAAATGGTGGAAACAGCAAAATGCCGATGCTGTCCTCTTTTACTGCTGGGCAAATTATCGCTACGTCCCAATCTCCAAGGCAATTAAAAAAGCAGGACTAAAGCTCGTCCTCTACCAAGATGAAGTTGGATCAGAGCCGATAAAAAGAGGAGAGATTGCTTATTCTTCTGCCTCTGATCAACTTCTAGCAAAATATAAAGAAAAACTACGCGGTCATCGTATTCTTCAAAGCATCGTTCTAAAATTTTTATCTTTTCTCCTTTTTATATTTCGTTGCTTAATCAGTGCACCATTAGTTCAATGGGGAAGGAAAAAGCATTTTCAACTTGCTGATCTCATTTTATTTCCAGAGCCAAAAACGCTCAAATCAAAAAAAGAAGGAGTAAATAAAATAAGTTCTAAAATGGCTCTTTTAGGATGTCCTGTATTCTATACAACACAATACCATCAAGAAGAAAAATTGAATAAAATCATCACTATTGGTAGATGGAACGATCCAATTAAGCGATCATATCTTTTATGGGAGACTATCATAAAAGCAAGTCTTCAGCTTCCTTCTACTCATTTTTTCATTTATGGGACTCTATCTGATTCTTTTATTTCAAAATATGCTGAACTACCTCAACATCAACAAGAGCATATTCATCTCATTGGACCAATTCCACATGATCAATTATTACAGCAATGTTGCTCATCAAGAATGATTCTTGTAACATCAAAAAGTGAAAGCACCCATCTCGCCTCGGCTGAAGGCTTATGTTGTGGAATGTCAGTTGTCGGTCCAAACAATCCAGGCATGGACATTATGAAATACTATGCTTCTGAAAATTCAGGAACAGTTGCCTCAGACGACAGTGCCGATGGACTCGTTGAAGCCCTCGTTCACGAGCATAAATTATGGGAATCTGGACAACGAAACCCAGAACAAATATCCAATACATGGATTAAACGAGTCCGAGCAGATTATCAAGCTCAGCGCATCATCGATTTATTAGAAGGAAAAGCAGACAAGAATCATTACTGACAAGATTTTTTATGTTTGTTTTTTGGAAATATATTATCCTCCTAACTTATGAAAAGCGTTGCCATCTTGCTTGCTCCTGGTTTTGAAGAGATCGAATTCTCTGCACCTCTTGATATCCTGCGCCGGTTACAATTTAATGTTGTCACGGTAGGAATTGGTGGATTAAATATTGAGGGGACTCATGGACTTGTCGTTGTTGCTGATACAACACTTGATTCCTTTACCCCTCATGATTTTGATGCCATCATTCTGCCTGGTGGTCCAGGGGCTTGGATTTTAAGAGACAATGCTACCGTGATTCAACATATCATCGATATGTATCATGAGCATCGATTAATTGCGGCGATTTGTGCAGCACCGATCGCTCTTGCTCGCGCGGGTATCGTTAAGGGTAAAGATATTACTGCTTACCCTGCTCAAGAAATTCTTGATGCTTTAGTGGAGGCAAATATTACAGGTAAACCTGTGAGTGTTGACGGCAATATCATCACGGGATTTGGTCCTGGTGCCGCTATGGCATTTGGATATGCGATTGGCGAATATCTCGGTAAGGACGAAGATGTTGCCACTCTCAAAAAGGCAATGATGTATTACTGATATTGGTCAAATATCGCGAAAATCCAATCTGACTACATTCGTAAACAGACGGTTTTCACGATATGAATCCCAAAGTAATATAAACATCGATCCCAATAAAAGGAGTCTCCATGCTATCTCCAAGGGATAGCTGACGACTGGTCTCTCGACACCAAGACAGGCACAAGATAGCGATAAGCCTCTGATCCATCCTTGGAGGAAAATACCTACAAAAACAGTACACATCGCAATCCCTAAAAAGGCAGCACCTTTATACATTTTGCGGAAGAGGAAACAAAAGCCAACGACTAATTCCATTCCGATACCTAATGCGGCGACGCCCCATTCCCACCCTATTGGTACTACTTGGAATCTCTCAATATCTGCTCGCAAAACATCCAGTTCAAATGCTTTGGCTATCCCAATGCAAATGAAAAAAGCACCAAGAAAGATTCGTAGACACTTAAGCAATAGCGGAATGCACTGAAATCGCAACATTAGAATCAAAAAATCAATTATTCAAAATCCGTCTGTTGACGACTTACTTCTTTACTACGTAAATCATTCACCTCACGACGCAACTTCCCAATCTCTTTTTCCAATTGTTCCTGGGTATGAGATGACGTCGCACTAGGAATGCTTTTGGGCTTTTCTTCCTTTACATTCATCGTGCGTTTTTCATCTCCAAGCAGAGGTTGACTTGCTGGGATAGAAGTAAATTCCAGAGTTCCTGCAGCAGGCGCATTTTGTCCTTTATGAGCAACTGATGCCTTCACTCGAATCTTACCCGCTTCAGTACCCATTCTCACGAGGACAGGAGCAGTGCCCCACTGCACTCTCTTGGGATTTGCATCATTTGATGCCTCACCAATAATCTCAGCAGGTCCTTCTACCTCAAAGAAAATTTGCTCATTATTGAGGCGTTTGACATTACCGTCACGGTCTGTCACCGAGGCAATGATTAGTGCAACATCCGAGCCATTAGCTTGTGGGGTTACTTCGCAAGTATCCATTGTGAGGCGGATTTCATCGGCACGTCTCGCTGGTTTTACTTGAGTTGTCGTCACGACTTTACCATTAATGATTCCTTCTGCAACAAGAGCAACTTGCCCCGATTGATTATCGCGAGTCATATTTTTATTGTTCGTAAAATTCCACGCCTTTGGAAATATAACGGGGGGATTCGGCATGCCTGGCTTTTCGCGTTCGACTTTTTTCACGACGCTCGTCTTTCCATTGATTTTGAGTCGCACAAAATCACAATTTGTATAAACGGTTACATCTTCTGGGGAAAAAGGAGTGCACGCATTTGCTATATAAATAAAGGGACCTTTCCCTGGAATGCTTTCACTATCCCCCGAAACAGGACGTTGCGCCTTGTAGAGATAAAATGAGGTTTTAGGTTGACGATAAGCATCGAAAATACCTCCATAAAAAGGATCAGGATGATAACCTCTCTGGTGATCAAATGAATGCCATAAACAACCGCCGAAATGGGCTATTCCAGCCTTATTCAACGCATCGACACATGTCGTCTTATACTCTGGTTGTGTGTAATGTTTCCCTTGCAAGAGCATGGGAATCTCACCCCAGTTACGAGACACACGCGAGGGCGAATTATGAGAAGACCAATCGTCCACATAATCCCCATATTCTCTAGTAAATACAGCTCTTCCCTTTCCGCGAGCCTCTGCACTTTGCCCCATGTTGTCATGAGCACTTCCCTGCAAGGGGTGCGCATAAATAACATCATAATAATCAGACCCACGAGAAATCAAATCACAAGCGGCATAACACGTACCATCTGGATACTCCTCATGAACGACATCCTTAGCTCTTTTAGCAAAATCCTCGGGATAAGAGCTTTCATTCAAAATAGGCTCCCACATGAAGACACTCGGGTGATTGCGATCTCTGCGAATCATTTGACGAATATTATCGTACACATAATCGGCAAAGCGATCCTTCCCCCAAAATTGCCAACCTGGAGTAGTCACAATAACAAAAAGCCCCAGCTTGTCACAAGCATCCATAAAGGCGGGATCCATCGGATAATGCGCACATCGGATGACTTTCATCCCCGCATCTCTCAATTTATAGGCATCCTGCCATTGCAAATTATTTGGCACGGCATTCCCCAAAGAGGCAAAGTCCTGGTGACGATTAGCCCCCAATAATTTACCTAAATAAGGTTTCCCATTCAGGACAAATCCTTTATCAGATAAATTAAATGTTCTCACCCCGACAGGGAGCTGACAAGAATCAATCAATTTGACCGCACCTTGTTTTGCCCCCTTCTCATATACATGCACCATCAAGGTATATAATCGAGGATTCTCTGGGCTCCAAAGTCGTACTTTAGGTAAATTCAGGGTCAAATCCACCTCATTTTTGGAATCAGGGGCTAAGATTAACGGACTGGATACACTCACTGGATTAGCATCTCCTGGATACGTCATCGACACATGTACCATCAATTTTTTTTCCTGCTTCGTATCATTGGCAACCTGCACCTTCACTTTAGTTTTAGCTGACTTTTTAGCGGAATTCAACGATTCAGTCCTAAAAAACACGCCACCGCCTGCGACTTGATTTGCTTCATTCGCATCCGTTATATAAACCTTATTCGTCGCTAATAGATAAGCATCTCGGTAAATTCCGCCAAAATAGCAAAAGTCCAACATCTCTTGTGGTTTACCTGGGGGAAACGAAGGGTCATTGGAATTATCCGACTTGACTGCAATCACATTCGGCGCGCCATATTTAACATGCTCGGTAACATCAACAATGACAGGTAAATACCCTCCTAAGTGATCCTTGAGCATTTGACCGTTGACCCATACTTGGCTCTTCCCCATAATTCCCTCAAAATATAAGCGGACACGCTTACCTTTCATTGATTCAGGGACAGTGACACTCTTACGATACCATGCTGGTCCTCGGTAATTGCGACATCCACTCGCCTCTTCAGGTAAAAGCTCTAACCCATGGGGGAGATTAACTAAAGACCAATCGCGATCATTAAAATCTATTTTCTCTGCCCCTGTCGCATCTCCTTTATAGTAACGCCAGCCAGGATTGATATCAAAGCTATTTCGTGGCGCAACGCCTTGAGTAACAGATGTAAATCCTGCTACCGTATAAGGAGAATCAGAAATGGATTTAACCTCGCCATGAGTAAATGAAAAAGAACATCCTAAGAGACAACAAAGCATGGCTGCTCTACTAGTGTAAATAACTGGGACTTTCATGAGATTTGATTCATCGAACGAATGATTTTGAAACTATCAGCTCATACGCATCCAAACAAGCAAATCTTTTGCCCTTATTTCATCAAGAAATACCTGTCATTTCACATCTTCGGCTTGACCTGCGCCCCATCTGTTTTCATAGTCCTTACGTCTAATGCCGTAGTCGGCATGGCGAATGATCATTTTGGGACACATTCTCTTGATTGAACGAGATAAATAGCCTCAAAACCCATCTGTCAGCCGAGGACCCTTAGCCTTTTCATTTTATGCCTTCTCTTTTTCAACGAATAGCCAACTTCTTTTCCTATGATATAGGAATTGACTTAGGCACAGCCAACACCTTGGTTAACATTAAAAATCAAGGTATTGTCATGAGAGAGCCATCCGTTGTCGCCGTTAAAGGAGACAAAGTATTGGCTGTCGGTGACAATGCCAAGCGCATGCTTGGTCGTACCCCTGGATCCGTTACTGCCATCCGCCCTCTCAAGGACGGTGTCATTGCGGATTTTTACAACACGGAAGAAATGCTCCGTTATTTCATCAAAAAAGCCTCCACAAGACGTTGTCTCTTTGGTCCTCGCGTCCTCATTGCCATTCCATCGGGCATTACAGAGGTAGAACGCCGAGCCGTCATTGAGTCAGCAGAGGCAGCAGGTGCCCGCAAGGTACACCTCATTGAAGAACCTATGGCAGCAGCTATCGGTGTAGGTCTCCCTGTCCAAGAGGCCTCGGGTAACATGATTGTCGATATTGGCGGTGGCACGACAGAGGTCGCGCTTATCTCCCTATCTGGCATCGTTTATAGCCGATCCGTTCGTTGCGCGGGTGATGAATTAGATGATGCCATCATCTCTTGCATGAAGAGGAATTACAACCTCATGATTGGCGAACGAACTGCTGAGGAAATTAAAATCCGCATCGGCTCAGCCTACCCCCTCCCTAAAGAATTAACAATGGAAGTCAAAGGTCGCGATCTCGTTGCCGGTCTCCCAAAAACAATCACACTCTCTTCTGAAGAAGTCAGAGATGCCCTTTCCGAACAACTCAACACCATCGTCAACGCTGTACGAACAACATTGGAACGCTGCCCCCCAGAATTGGCAGCTGACCTCGTTGATAAAGGCATTGTCTTGGCAGGCGGTGGCGCCCTGTTGCGCGGATTAGATCAACTCCTCCACGAACAAACGGGACTCCCCATCCATATCGCCGAAGACCCGCTCAGCGCGGTCGCCGAAGGTACTGGAAAGGCTCTCCAAGAACTGGACTTCTTCTCAAACGTTACGGAAACTCAATAGAACGCCTTTTTGGCACTTCCACGACCTTTCCCAATCTTTGCAACCCGATTCTCATGAAGCAATACGCTAGAAGAATTCGTTCCATCGCGCCATCGTCTTTACGTCTCGTCCCTATTGATCTGACTAAGACAATGAGAACTCGTTGCACCCCATCAGCATACAAATACTCGTGCTTTTAAAAATGTTTAAAAAAATCAAACGCGCCTTTGGCTTTGGATCTTGCGATCCTAAAGAAGGCGTCACTATTGTTATCAACTCCGAAAAACTTGAGCGCCGCGTCGCGCTCCTCGACAACGGAATCCTCGAAGAATACACGATCGAACGCGAAGGCGAAGACAACATCGTAGGCGGTATCTTCAAAGGCAAAGTCAAAAATATCGAACCTGGTCTCAAGGCAATGTTCGTTGACATCGGCCAAGAAAAAAACGCCTTTCTTCACTTTTGGGATGCTCTCCCAGCTGCACTTGACTCCAGCCTCGAAGAAATCGAACGCGAAGGTCGTCCTCGTAAACAGCAGAAAAAAATAACATCCAAAGACATCCCTGACATCTACCCCATTGGGGCAGAAATCATGGTACAGGTCACCAAAGGACCTATTGGCACCAAAGGTCCCCGTGTCACCACTAATGTTTCTCTAGCTGGGCGATATCTCGTCCTCATGCCCTACACCGATCAATTTGGGATCTCTCGTAAAATCGAAGACCCCAAAGAACGCACCCGCCTGCGCCAAATCATGCAAAAGCTCAATATCCCGGACGGGATGGGCATCATCATGAGAACGGTTGCTCAAGGGCAACGTTACAGACACTTTGTCCGTGATCTTGCCATGCTACTTGAGCAATGGCACTCCGTTGAGGACAAACGCGATACACGCCCTGCACCGCTCAGCGTCTATTGCGAACCAGACCTCATTGAACGCACTGCCCGTGATTTCCTAACGGATGCCGTTGACAACATCGTCTGCGACAACCCAGAAACGACAGAGCTCATGCGAGAAATCGTCGGTCGCATCTCGCGCCGTGCAAAACGTCACATCCAGCACTTCCCCGTTCACATGCCCATCTTTGAAGAATTGGGCATACAGAAACAAATTAACGAGGCCTTCCAACGTCAAGTTTTGCTCCCTTGTGGCGGATATCTCGTCATTGATGAAACAGAGGCACTCATTGCTATCGACGTCAACACCGGACGCAACAAAGGCTCTAAAGACCTCGATAAAACCATCCTTGAGACCAATCTCGAAGCTGCGGCTGAGGTCGCTCGTCAATTGAGATTGAGAAATATTGGTGGGCTCGTCGTCGTTGACTTTATCGACATGCGCCATCGCAAAGATCAGCAGGCCGTCTACAAAATGATGAAAGACCGCATGAAGCGCGACAAGGCAAAAACCCAAGTCCTCCAAATGTCTGCCATTGGTCTCATGGAAATGACTCGCCAACGTCTTAACGAGAGCTTGCGCGAATACGTCCATGACCCATGCCCCTATTGCTCCGGCAGAGGTCGCATCAAGTCAGTCATGACGATGAGCGTTGAGATCCAACGTCAAATTCACGCTGCCATTCAAAAGTATAAAGATACCGTCGGTGACCTCTTGGTCGTCGTCAACTCAGAGGTGCTTTCACGCTTCAAAAATGAAGATTCAGAGCTACTCATGGAGTTAGAACGCCAGCATAATGGACGTCTCATGTTCCGGAGTGACCCCAATTTGCACCGCGAAACTTTTGCCATTTACGACGCAAGATACGACAATAAAGCCCTGTATCAAGCAGGACAACAATAAATTCACTCACTTCTTGACCCTAGACATTTCGATGTCTAGGGTTTTTTGTGCCGTCTCTTAACCTCGCTATCCCATGTCTACATCACCATTAGAGGATGATCAGCAAGATGTCCTCCATAAGGCACTATCCATGACTAGACTCTCCCCCAGAGACATCCCTCCCGACCCATCATCAGAAAGCCAACAAGCATTTTTAAGGAGAATCCATCTCGACCCCATCGCCTATCTTAACATGCCACACTCCATTCCAACACTATCCCTTCCCAGCGGTCTCCAGCAACACATTCTCCCATTTGAAGGATGGACACTTAACATTTGGACACTACAAACTCCCTCTGGCTCAATCATCATCGACACGGGACTATCCCCCGATCAATTAAAAAAAGTGACAACATCAATGACTCTGGCAGGCACACCTCCTCTAGCCATCCTCATCACCCACCTCCATCGCGATCACATCGGCGGATTAACCGATCCTCTCGACATACCCATCTATAGCCCCCCTCTCATCAGAGCTCACGAGCAACATAGCATTGGTAGTCTCTCGTGGTCTACTCTTGATTTATCTGGACACACACCTGACGGCATTGGATGGTTGACCGAATACCACGGGACACACCTCCTCTTCCCTGGCGACTCAATCTTTGCCTGCTCAATCGGCAAATGTGCAGGAGCAGAAAAACTCGCCATGACCAATATTCTTAACGTGATGCGCGCTATCTCTAAAGATACAATCATCTGTCCAGGGCATGGACCTGCAACCACAGTCCATTTGGAATGGGAGAGAAATCCCTTTATTGCACCATACGCTGACAAATAACAATATTTTCTGGAATCAATCTAATTCTCTTGACTTTATTCAGAGAAAAAAGAAAGTATGCAACGTGAGTTTGCTTCCCGTCAGCCCAATAGATCCCATCAACACCGCCTTATTGACCGTTGCCGAGGATCGCATTAGTGGCTTCCATCGCCTCCCCTTCCATACCATCGCCGAGCAAAGCGGACTTGATGTCCACACCGTCATTGATCGGCTCAAAGCAATGATGGAGGCAGGCGTCGTCCGTCGTGTCAGACAAACGCTACTCGCAACAAAACTTGCCCAAGGCGCCCTCGTCGCATGGGATATCCCCGAGGATAGGCTAAACTCTGCCTTTGAGTGGTTGCAACACAAAGACCCCTTTACGGGACATGTTGTCCTAAGGACAACAGACATCAATAATCCTGGTGCCAACTATAAACTCTGGACAACGCTAAAAGTCCCCATCGGCTGCGGTACCCTCGACGATCATTGCACTCTGCTCTCCTCAATCATTGGCGCGAGCCATTATATCCTCCTCCCTGCTCATGGCATTTTTGCTCTTAGCGTTGGTCATCTACGTCGCCGAAGCTTAAAACCAGGAGACAAACTCCCCCAGCCTGCCCCCATGAGCACAACGACCAAAGTTGAGCTCTCCTCTGAAGAATGGGACATCCTCCTCTCCTTAAAAGAACAGCTGACTCTCGACGAAATGGTGGAAAACCCCTGGCAACATCGCGCTGCCTCTCTCGGTATCTCTTTAGAGCATTTTTATGAAATCGCCGAGCAACTCGATCAAAAAAAAGTCATCGGCAGATTTGCCACCTTCCTTGAGCACGTCAAACCTCAAACAGATGACGGACCTATCACTCGTTTTAACGGACTCTTTCATTGGAGTGTCCCTCACGGAATGGAGCAACAAGCGGGTGCTGAGTGCGGTCGCCATCTCTGCATGACTCATTGCTACTGGCGCACGGGAGGACAAGCCTTTGGCAATGCTCAAATCATGGGTGTCGTTCACGGTCTTGAGAAAGAGGCTGTCCTTGCTCACAAGGCAGCCATTGATGCTCATCTGACAAATTGTGGCATTCCCATTTTACATACAGCCGTTTTTTGGGGAATCCGATCAGAAATCAAACCATCTGAAATCTCTCCAGCCATTTACCATCAATGGCTCGCGTCTATTCGTCAGATTATTTCTTTTTAATGTGGTCAATCCAAGGATTAGCAGGAGGCTCCGCCACTAAGCCTTGAGCGCAGGTGCTTTCCGTTTTAACCCGAGGCTTATAGTGAGTTGCACGTTTTATTTTGAGCTCATCTGCTACGCGGTTGATCTCTGTTATAAACGGCGTACTTAATAAATTTGGATTGCGCTCCATTTGCTCAACCAAAGTTTTTAGTGCAAATTTCACCAAGGCTGAACGAGTAAGCCCTTTTGACTCAGAGAGACGATCGAGCCGAACAATCATCTCCTCAGGTATACGGATATGAATAACACTAGATTTTTCCTCTTGCACAAATAATTGTTAACAAATTTCACGTATTACAGCAAATTATATTGCTGTTTTGTGTGATGTTTTGTATTACATGAAATATGGAAGGAAAAATGAAAAAAACAAAAACCCTCATGTTTCGTCTCACTGAAATAGAATCAGAACAAGTCGATACTATTGCCAAATTATTTAAGTTGAGTCGCTCTAGCGTGCTTCGTATCGGGCTAAGCCGATTGCTTGATGAAATGGAGAGTGGATACATCAAAGTACCCACGTCAACGCCACCTCAAAAAACAAAAAAAATCAGAACGAAAAAAGACTCATAAATCAAAAAATCCCTACTCTGGCAACAAAATAGAAGCTACAGCAAAAGCCGCCATACCTTCTCTTCTCCCCAGAGCCCCAAGTGTTTCATTAGTGGTTGCCTTTACACCAACTCGTGTTGAGGCAACCTCTAAAACAAGAGATAACTCTTGCCTCATTTGCTCCACGTAAGGTGCAATTTTGGGAGCTTCGGCAATCAAACTTGAATCAACATTGATGACTCGTCCCCCTTTTTCATGAATCAAAGAGACTGCTTTTGACACAATAGTTAAAGAAGAAATATTTTTACAAAATTCCTCTCCAGGAGGAAACCAAAAGCCAATATCAGGCAAGCCCGCCGCCCCCAATAAGGCATCAGCAATGGCATGACATAGCACATCTGCATCAGAATGCCCATCTAGTCCCTGATCGGCAGATATCTGCACCCCTCCCAAAACGAGAGGGCGGGGTTCCGTCGCGAAACGGTGAATGTCATACCCGAGCCCAACAAGAGAAACCATTATATTACTCATAGGGACATTATGGGCAACATCTACCTATTCGGCAAGTGCTTTGAGTAAGGGAATACGCCCATTCCATGCAATAAGAGAGAATTGCTCATCATAACTGCCAGAATCGTCAGTACCACCAGCTTGTCGAAGTGAGGTTAACTCAACTTGACCACCAGAAGCCTCAATCAAAAGCACCCCTGAGGCAATATCCCAAATAGATAAGACACCCTTGACATAAGCATCAAACCTCCCCATCGCTATATAGGCTAACGACAACGCAGCAGACCCATTATTGCGAATTTTCCTCACCTTCGTTGCTATTTTAACTAATTTTGAGCTCTCATGATCCTCACCAGCCTTAGGCTCATTCCCCATAGAAACAACTGCCTCAGCCATACGCTCACGAGAGCTACAATGAATCACTCTCCCGTTGAGATAAGCGGATCCCCCTCGCTCGACAGACCAACATTCGTCCAACATCGGATCATAAATAACCCCCAAAACAACCACACCTTCACACCTCAACGCAATCGATACACAAAAGCACGGAATGCCATAATAATAATTTACCGAGCCATCAAGGGGATCAACAATCCATTCACCCTCATTATCAGAGCCGCCCACGTAAGCCTCCTCACCAAGCACCGCATACTCTGGAAAAGCCTCTACCAAACGAGCAACAATTAAATTTTGCGCTAATCGATCAATCTCCAGTTTAAGATCGTGCGGACCCTCTTGGTCAACTTTTTGCTCTTCACCAAAATGCATTTTGAGGAAAGCCCCTGCTTCTTTTACCGCAATCAGAGCCACCCGCATCTCATGAGAATAAGTCGTCATTCTTCAGCTTTCTTTTCAGAGTCTAATACTTGTTGATCAGGCTGATTACCCGCTGCCTCTGTCGATTCTTTTTGAGGTGATTTTTTTGGTTTCATTACCTCTTCTTGAGCTTTAGCAAATAGGTCTTCTGCCAATTGTTGACTTGCTGCGCTCATCGCTCTTGCCACCCCCTTACGACTTTGATATGCCATGCCTTTTTTATCAAATCCTACCCAGACGAAAGTAGCACGGTAACGTCCCATCACAGCGGCAAACATTCCTCCCCCATTAGGCAAAGTGATGAGCATTGAGGTCAGTCTCGACTTGAGATCATAGCGAAAAGGGGGTAAGGTCATGACAATGCGAGTTGCCTCACGGGGTAAGACCTCTTGATGAGCATCTTCATAAAAATTCTCCGATGAAAAAACCAATGCCTTGTTATTGGTTGCCACTTGGAGGATGCCTGTCAGAGGAATCTTTTTCCCCCTCTGCTGGAGTCTGACACAGGACCTCACCAACTCACGCAAAGAGGCATTAAACATCCCCTCATACAAATTTTCACTACTGGGTAACTTACAGCTAATCCCCGCCGCTCTCGCCAGCTCAATCACTCGTCGATAACCGACAGATTTCCCCGTGGCGATCCCAGTATTATGAATAATATTAGCCCCATGATCTGCCGCAGCTACATTAACGATAGGCAAAAAAAGCTTCCCTGCTAGGCGAGGGACATCCCACCGATCAATGCCATCTAAAGGACAACGTCCCCCCACAACTGACAACACATTGCCCGTTTGCGATTCTAAACATAAAGCGGCTACCTGCAAACACCCCACCCCCAAATCATCGGTGCGCTTCGGCAATGATTTCCACGCTGGGCTCGCTTCTAATTCACGCATTTTTGCCTCGCTACGGCGTTCTGTTTCACGCTGAATATCCAAATCCAGCGAGGTCATGGTAAAGATACTTGAGGTATCCATTTCCTTCTCTCCACAAAGGCGTTCGAATTCGCGACTAATCCATAAAATAGGGTAAGATCGTGCACAATGTTCCTTACCCCGACAAACATGGAGAGGCGATGCCTTGGCACGAGCGCAATCCTCTTTTGAGATAAATCTACATTCTTGCATGCGATCCAGCGTATCATTTCTCTCACGCATCGCGGCTTTTTCATCTCTTAGGGGGTTAAAGATGGATGGACCGCGCACCAACCCTGCAATCATTGCGCACTCTTCCAGATTCAACTCCTTAACCTGCTTATTAAAATAGGTGCGCGCTGCTTGCGCAATCCCATAACATCCTTGCCCAAAATAAATGCGGTTCAAATACGCGGTTAAAATCGTATCTTTACTGTATTTTGACTCAATACGTCGAGATATTGCCATCTCCAAAATTTTGCGATCGATCGTCTTACCCTTAAGCTCATAAGTATTGCGTGCCAATTGCATCGTAATCGTCGAGCCACCCTGCATAAAGGACCATGAGGACACATTTCTCATCATTGAGCGCATCATCGACAAATAGACAATCCCACGATGGTCATAAAACTCTTCATCTTCTCGTGCAATAAAAGCACGCACGAGATTATCGGGTAAATCGTCCCGTTTCACATTTAATCGAGCTACCTCCGACATCGGACCAATGAGTCGCCCCTTACAATCGTACGCGATACAATTATCGAGGGGAGCGACGACCTCATCCAAGTCAAAATCGTTAGCTCGCCAAGCATAAATGCCTAAAATGACGGCAATAGAGATAGGGATAACACTCAGGATGAGCAAGATGCGAATCACCCGAGTAGGGACGAGTCCCAGCCAGTCGTACCACCTTTTTTTTCTATTTCCCGCTCCTGTCATAACACATGATTCCTTTAGCGGTCTTGCCCTGGCAACGATTGCCCTTCCTCAGGCTTCCATCCGGGGAATTCACGATCAAGCATCGTTTTGAAATGCGCAGCTTCTGCCGTACGTTCCATTTTCATCAAGGCAGCATGTGCCTTATACAAGGCTTGAGGCTTCAATTCCTTATCCGAAACAAAGAGCTCTGCCGTCGTCCCGTAATATTTGGCTGCCTCGTCATACTCTTTGACCGCATAGGCAATATCGCCCAAAACGAGCTTTAACGACGCCATGAGAGGCCCCTCTACACCAAGGGCAAGTCCCTCCTCTGCTGTTTTTTTGGCATCAACATATTTCCCGAGACCAACCAATATCCTTGCTTTGTCCAGCATTCCCTCCGCACGACGATAAGGTTGCGTCTCTGACTTGAGATAAATATCTACCGCACTAAGAGCAGTCTCGTAATTTTTGAGAGCCAGGCGAGTTTTGGCGAGTGTCTTCCAAAGGATTCTCTTTGAGTTTTTGAGTCCTTCGCTAGCAGTTGCCAAGGATAAATAACGATTAGCTGTCTCAAAATCGCCTGTTGAGAATGATTGCATCCCCAACCATGCCGGAATCATCTCAGGGATGCTTTTGAGTGCTGTCGGATTCTTCTCACGCAATAGCTCCATCGAGCCCTTAAGCTTCTCGGCATTTTGCAATTGATAATAGGTCAAAACCAATAATTGGCTCACAGAGTCCCCATATTTAGAGGCATTAAGTGTACGCGCCTCCTCTAGGTTAGGAATCGATGCCTTATAATCTTTTTTATCAAAATATCCACGTCCGACCATAAAGCGAGCCTCAGACAGAGCCGCAGGCATCACCTTGGGGAAATTCGTCAAAAGCCCTTCATAATATTTAATCATATTTGGGATATCCTGCTTACGAGCATAGATTTGACCGAGTTTTTGCCATGCAAGCGCGGCAGCTTGATCGCGAGGCCATGACTTGATGACATGCTCAAAGTCAATCATCGCCTCCGCCTCTTTCCCCATATTCATATTCATCTCACCCTTTTTGGCTGTTGATTCCGGGACGCGAGGGTCATTCGGATAGCTCTCAATAAATTTTGAAAACAAAACAAGTGCGGCATTCCTATTTCCTGCCATACCCATCGACCATGCACTCTTAAAGATGATATCCCCCTTCATTTGAGCAGGCAACTTATCCATATCAATCGCCGCATAATACACAGCTGCCTCAGCAGGCTTTGTCGCGAATAAACTCTCTGCTGCCATCAATCGCACCATCTCATGCCATGCACTCGTCGGGAAAAGTTTGGAATAGACATTCAAAAATGCTTGCGCCTTAGCGACAAAATCAGGTTGTTTTGCCTGATACTGGGCTTGCAATCGACGATAAGCCGCCTCCATGGCAAACTCGGTATTAGGTTCGAGGCGTTCTGCCAAGGTAAACAACACTCGAGCTTGCTCATGCTCCCCTAGTTTTTCATAAGCTTGAGCGACCAACATCTTGCGTCGAGCCTCCTGCTTTTGATCGGGTAGAGCTTGCTCGGATCGATACATATCGACCAATTGCTTATAATCTCCTGCCTTAAATAAACTCATCATCAGTCCCATTCTCGCCTCATTTGAGCGAGAGGCTAGTTCAGGAGTCTTGACAATCTCTTCATAATAAGACTTTGCCTCTGCATCCTTTTTTAACAACACAGCCAAAGCCGCTACCTGCAAAAGCGCGTCACCACGCGTTTTTGCATCCAAATCAGGAGATGCTAACACCTCTTTGTATCGTGTATAGGCTTGATCCTTTTTTCCCGATATTGACAAACATGAGGCTAATGCCATCCTCGCCGAACGAATAAAAACTGGTTTCGCCTTTGGATCTGACACGATCGCTTCAAACTGGCGACTTGCTCCCACATAATCCTCTTGATTCATATAAACACGACCCAGTCGATACTGAGCATCTATCTTTAGCTCAGGACGTTGTGATTCCGTAATCGTGGCTTTATAAAATCTCTCCGCATTTTTCCAATCCGAGACCTTATTTGCCTCAGAGGCGAGGCGATAGGCTGCTGCTGCTGCGACATCACCCTTATAATTTTGGAGAATCATCCCATAGGTTTGAAAGGCCTCTGCCGTCTTGCCTGCCTCCATCATACACGATGCCATCCGATATAACGCCAGAGGTGCCTGTGCCGATGAGGGGAATTTACTACGAAATTCAGAGAAGCGTTGCGCCGCCAATAACATCACACGCTTAAACTCCTCAGGATTCGCACGTACAGCAGGGTTTTGACCCTGCTGATATATCATCTCGGCTATTTGGAAAAGATCCTTCTCTGCATTCACCGTCAAGGGGGCATTATCCTCTACTGGCTCTGCGTCAGGGATATTCTCTTGTGCCTGGGCACACGTACCCGCCATGCACATCATCGCTATCGAAAAACTGGGGAAATAAATCGTCATGATTGTTGTGGGGTTGATTTTTGGTACCCGGCATTGGCACCAGGTTTCCTCGTTGAGAAAGAGATATTCCAAATCCCTGCCTTGAGACAAGTATCTAAAACATCAATAATATGCTGATACGGAGCCTCTGCATCGCCGCGAATACGCACAGGTTGATTCGCCGCTAGCTTACAAATCGTCACTAATTTTGGATACAGAGACTCCTTTGTATACACCTCACGATTAATCGTAATCTTACCATCCTTGCGCACATTCAGAATGATTTCGTTAATCGCCCGAGAATCCTTCTTATCGGCCTGTTGAGCAGAGGGTACCTTCACCTTCAGATCCTGCTCTGTCAGAGAAATCGTCTGGGTCACCACAAAGAAAATGAGCAACAAAAAGACCACATCCAGCATAGGCGCAAGCTGAAATCCTACTGGGGCAGGCATCGAATAACGAAATTTCATAGCAGAATAGCTCGTTTCTCTTTAACGATTAAAGCCCAGTTACTTCTCTACGGCTCACGGGATCATTATCCAGCTCAGGCAAGGATTCTGTCGTCACCCCCATACGAGACGACGCTCCGAAACGCTTTTGGTGATTCAGCTGGATGGCAACCACAGTCAAATGATGCGTTACGGCAGCCTCCATATCGCCAATCCTCTTATGCACGCGACTGCGGAAATACACATAAGCAAGCATCGCAGGAATCCCCAAGAGCAAGCCCCCTGCCGTCGTGATTAGAGCCTCGGCAACACCACCTGCCATCTGCATCTGCTTGACCCCCTCAAAATTGCCATTTGCAATTTCAAAAAACGTCCGCATCATCCCGATAACTGTCCCCAAAAGCCCCAACATCGGTGCCACGGCTCCAATATCGGATAGCCACGCAATGTTGCGCGTCAATATCCCAGCCTGCCGTCCACCCTCTGCCGCCGAGACCTCTCGCACCTCCTCAATCGTCGCTTGAGGGTTGCGTAGTAAAAACTCTGTCGTCGCCTGCCATATTTTAGCAAAACATGAGTCATTTCTCGCACAAATGCGTTCAAGATCATGATAATCCCGCTTTCTTAATGCCAGCTCGGACTCTTCAACAAATTTGTCAGGCAATACCTTTTTTTTACTAGTCGAAAAAAGACAAAAGATAAAGACCACCACAGCAGCCACAGATAACACGAGGATAAACCACATGATAAAGCCCCCCATATTAAAGAGTTCTGTCATCGAATAAGACTTCTTCCCAGCATTAAATTCTAAAACAGAACTCCCAGCTTGTGCTAACAATAAAAAATTCATACTACTAATGGGTTGATTATACTGATTCTTATGCCTTAGGCAAGACTTGCAGATAAATTAAGATACGTTTGAGTGTTTTCTTTTCTTCCGAGACATGCCATATTCTTGTAGAAATCATGTCAGACCTTAGTCCCAAAGAGCTTTGGCGTCAAACGCCTCACTCGCCAGGAGTCTATATTATGAAAGACGCCATGGGGGGCATTATCTACGTCGGCAAAGCTCGTGACCTCAAAAAAAGGCTCGCCAACTACTTTGCCCCCTCCCAGGCAACCCTCTCCAATCACAAAACGAGAGCCCTCATCCACGCCATCGCCTCATTCGACTATTACGAAACGCGCAACGAACAAGAGGCTCTCCTCCTCGAGAGCAAATTCATCAAAGACTACCGCCCTCATTACAATATCCAGATGAAGGACGATAAACGCTATCCCCTCTTACGCGTCCCTCGTGGTGAGGACTTCCCCCGATTCGAACTGACACGCTTGCGCAAAGAAGATGGAGCGCGCTACTTTGGTCCCTTTGCTCACTCTTATGCCCTCAACGAAACCCTCGAATGGCTCAATAAACGCTTTGGACTTCGTTGTTGCAAAGTCAAACACCCTAACGAAAAAAACTTCACCCACTGCCACGACGACATCATTCGCAACTGCACGGCTCCCTGTATGGGACGCATCTCACCTGAGGACTATCAACAACGCTTCCAAAGCGTCATCTCTCTCTTGGAGGGCACAGGGAGAAAAGCCATCATTGACCAACTCGAACAAGAAATGATGCAAGCCTCTGACTCACTTGACTTTGAACAAGCTGCCAGCATCCGTGACATCCGCGACAACATCATCAAAATCCTTGAGCCCACTCGACGCTTCCGCAATAGCTCCCCCGACCTCCCAAGCACCGTTCGCCCTCAAGAGGACATGACCGAGCTAGGCATCGTCCTTGGCATGACTCACCCCCCTTACATCATGGAGTGCTTTGACATCTCCAACGTCTCATCGACTCACATCGTCGCCTCCATGGTACGCTTCACCCAGGGCAAACCAGATAACAAAGCCTATCGTCGCTACCGCATTCGCAGCGTCCAGGGACAAGATGACTTTGCCTCGATGGCAGAGGTCATCAACCGACGATACTCACGCATCCTCGCAGAGAATCAAGCCGTCAACGAGTGCCCCCCAGACGTCTCACTTTACGCATGGCTCAAAAAATTGGGTGAAGAGGGTAAAGCCCCCATCAAAGTCCCCGATCTCGTCGTCGTCGATGGGGGCAAAGGTCAACTCTCCATGGCATACCGAGAGCTCACGCGCCTCGGTCTCCAAGACATGCCCGTCGTCGGGCTCGCCAAACAACGAGAAGAGATCTTTTTTCCCCATCAAGACGCCCCCCTCGTCCTCTCTCACGACCGAGGAGCTTTAAAACTCATGCAACGCATCCGCGACGAATCCCACCGCTTCGCCAACGGATACAACGAGCTCCTCCTCAGGAAACGCATCCGCGAGAGCCTACTCGACGACTGCCCAGGCATGACCCCTCGCAAAAAACAACTCCTCTTAGCTCGCTTCTCTACCGTCGCTGAAATCAAAAAAACAAGCCCTCAAACACTAGCCACCATCAAAGGCATCTCCATCGCCTGGGCAAGCAAAATACTCGATTGGCTCAATCAATAAAATAAACCGATACCTACACAAAAAAACTCCGTTCTCTGCCGTAAAACGGACAAAAAACGGAGTTTTTGAAAAAGGGAATCCCCTTAGAATCGCGCTTACTTGGCGAGCTTGGGCTTGCCACCTTGACGACGAACAGAACCAAAACGCTTTTGGAACTTATCGATGCGACCTTCGGTATCAACAAACTGACTCTTGCCAGTGAAGAAAGGGTGAGAATCGGACGTAATCCCACAAGAGATCACGAAATGTTCTACGCCATCAATCACTTCCGTCTTTTGAGAACGAGCGGTTGAATGGGTAATAAAACGACGACCGGTCGTGATGTCGAGGAAGACAACCGGATTGTACTTGGGATGGATATCTGCTTTCATGATAAGAGACAGGTTTTGCGTTTCCGACGCAAAGGAAGGCGGATTTTCCGATAAAATAGCTCTTTGTCAAGACATCAATCATCATCAATCAATAAAAATCGGCAAAATCAGACCTATCAACACGATTTAATCAATTTATGGATAAAAATGTCTATCCTCGACAAGCTCCTCTCTTTTTTCTTATCATACGGGCAACATTTCTCGTTCAATATTCCTCTCATCATGATCAAAGAATTATTCATTGCAATTAGTGCCCTGCTCCTCACCACCATTGACATTGCCACGGCTGCTCAGACCACCACCCCACCAGTCAAACTCAACAACACTGCCTTTGTGGGCGATTCAATCACCCATGGTGTCAGGACGGCAAGCTATCGCTTTGACTTTTGGAAAATACTCGCAGACAACAAAATTCAACACAAATTCATCGGCGTCAACAAGGGCAACGCCGCTGGCTTTAACAAAGCATTCTCCTACCAAGGCACCCCCTTTAACAACATCCACTCCGCAGGCTCAAGCTGGCGCACCTACCAGACCAGTGGCGACTACATGCAGGGCAATACCCAGAATGGCATTGGTCCTGCCTCCATGCCCTGTGGAGGCTACATCGCCAACTGGCTCGGTCTCCAAGATGCAACCACTTATAAAAACGTACCCTCAGGCAAATTAAAAAAAGGCGAATACCTCAAAGGCAACACACTCACCCCCTTTAATTACACCACCTACCCCGCCATGAATGGTGCTAACACCCCCGACACCGTCCTCATCATGCTAGGAACCAATGATCTCTACTCTGACAAGGGGGGGCGTTACACCTACGACCAAGTCCTCGGATTCCTGAAAAATATCATCACCTTTTGCCGACAAGCCAACCAAAAAACGAACTTTGTCCTCATCTCCATGCCCTCTATTGACCAAAAGAAAAACGCAAAAGGCAATACCATCACCCAAGAATACAACGACGCTATCCTCAAAAGCCTCTCCTCTCTTCAAAAATCCACCTCTCGCGTCATCTTTGCCAACATCAACAAAGGCATCACCCAGTCCGACGGATTCCTAGCTCCAGTCATGAGCCTCGACGGCGTCCACCCCAGCGAACAAGGCAACCTCATCATCGCAGGTAACCTCGCCAAAGCCATGAACATCGGACAACGAACCGCAGGGCTCTCACGCTACACATCCTCAGCCTTACCCATTAAAGTAAAAGCCTCTACATCGGGCAATATTGCCAATTCATGGAACGCAGGTAAACAATTTACCCTCGCCACCACCTTCTCCATGACAAATGCAGGGGCAAAAACAACCACCCCCAAACCACTCATCATTCAAGCAGGCAACGGCATCGAGAATGATGCCACCCTCACCATCCATCCAGACCGCATCACATGGGGGAACAATGATCAAAACATCCTTTACCTCGACGATCTAACCAAATCACCCCATACAGTCACCCTCTCTCTCCTAGATAAAAGCAACAAAGTGGATTCAGGATATTACATCTGGCTCGATGGACAACTCATCGCCGAGGCAAAAACCTCCCCTGTTACCGAAAAAAATAAGAATTTCCGCATCACCGCGACTCAAAAACAACTCAAATACGCCCAAGCCAACTCTCAACAAGCGTATGCTCCTAAAAAATAGCAACTCCTCTCATCACCTTAAAAAGGAGATTTAAGCAACAGCAATAAAAGCAACGCGGGTAAAATAAGGGCAAGCCACATCAGCGACGTTCTCGTCTCATAAGCAATTCGTCCCCTGAAATGATTAAGCAGATAGAGCCCACCTGCTCCTACTGCCAAGGTCTTATAATACCAATATTCATTAACTGTCAAATGCCAGCTATTTGCTGTAATACAGATAATAAAAAGCAAGAGCATCCCTAGCGAACAGAGCAAGCCTAGATGATTTTTATCATCACCCCCATCATGCTCTTGATACCAAAAATAACGGCTCATCAACGAAATATAGACAAAGGCAATCAAATACCAGACGGGAGGATAAAAGAGGAATCTCGTCTGAACCGCATAAAAAGGGAGGATACTACTATAAGAGTAACTATAAAAAAACGAGGGAATCACCACCCCGGAAGAGAAGGCTATCGCTCCAAATAAAAAAGCAAACGCCACTCGCCCACTCGTCGGCGCTACACCTTTTGTCTTCCTAAGCTTTGACAAATACCAAAGCCCAAAAAAAGTAGGAACCCATGCATAAGAGACCGCTCCACTCCCTATCTGAAAGAGAATAAGCCAAATTCCACAAATAGAAGCAATCGCAAAAAGGAGGATAAAGACAAAAAAATTGCCCCTCATGAAAAAAAGCTCTGATTGAGTCGTACACGCAGGATCATCACCAATCACAAGAGACAATCGCCTGAGAATAGTAATACACCAAGTCGCAACAAAAAGAAATTGATAAATGCGAAACGGGGTCGCATTCAAATCAAGAATGGCACAAAATGCCAATGCCCAAATGACTGCCGCGACAGGAGCCTCAAGTCCCAAAAGCTTGATCCATGACCAATAAGGGATTTTAGGGGGGATTAAGGGGTCATGATGATCCGTGAGCTCCATGAAAATCTAATTCTTCAAATTGACTCTCCGTATGCAAGCCATCGCCTCGTCATTTAACACCTCATACAAGTTGAATGTATCATAAATTCCAATCCAATAATATCGCCCCCTCATTCCTCCAACAAACTCACCGCCCCCCTTTTTTCTCAATTTTTACCCTACAATGAGCCCCCCTCTTGGGCTTAGGTGGCACCTGATGCAATACTTCGCTTTGCGCCGTTAACGCAACACGTTCTCCCACAAGACCCCAGCTCACCATAAGAAAAATAACGGCTCACTTACAGCACATAAGAGACACATCAATAATCTTTAGGCTGATAGCCAAGACGTTGCATCATCTCTTGCAAGGCACGGAGCGTCTCTTTAAGTGAGGCATCTTGTGCTGGATTCTTGGGCTGGCGTTCGACTCCATCCACTGGCTCGGCAAACGGAATTTGCTCTCCTCGTTTGGCATCGAGCGCAAGGTTGATTTTAGGTAAAAGCCCTTGGGCAAGCTCATGAATCACCCATGAGGGGAGGATATAAGTCTCCATCCGTCCAGCACGCGACAGAGCCATCCCAATCACTTTACCCTCTAAATTGATGACTGGGCATCCTGCTCTCTCGGGGAGGAGCGTCATATCAGTTTGAAAAACAAGGGGGAAGTCACTGCGCCTTGAGCTCATGCGATTGCCCATGGAGTTCATCAATTCTAGACGTTTATGGGGGAATTTCATCCCCTTGGGACGCCCCGTAGTCTTGAGGGTACCTTGTACTTGAGCACCATTGCGTTTGGCGATAAAGGGGACAGATCCCCCTGCCTTTACCTTTTGGAGAGACGTCCCCAGTGAGAACATGCCCTCCAGGGGGAAGCCATTCATTTGGAGGAGGACATCCCCCGGCAAAAGCCCTGCTCGATGAGCCCCGGAATTGCGTTCAATGGCAGCAATGCGTGCGCCAGCACCTTCCCATGAGGAATCGGCAACTAATCCGAGATAAGGCATATCCTCCTCTCTCAAGCTACGTTGGTCGACAGAGATCACGCCAAAGTCCGTGGCATGCCCCCCAGCCGACACGGCGGCAATCATATCACCCTCTTTTGCCTCGGCAAAAACAGATGAAGTCAGAGGTGGATGAGTCAATCCAGGTACATCAAGGAGCACTAAATCATACTCGGGTATCGCTGCTATAGGGCGCATGTCATGCACTTGTCCCGAACTATCCAGCACGCTCAACGGCACACGCGTTTGTTTCAAATCGCTATACTTTGTCAGGACCTTACCCTCTGCGACAATCATCCCTTGTGCCAACTGGCGGTTGCCTGCGACGATGATGACCGTCGAAATACCTGCTTGCCGCGAGAGAGAATCCCAACTCTTAAAAATGCCTGTTGCCTGACGGTCAAGCGTCTGCTTATCTTGTGGGGCGATCAATTCATCCGCAGGCAAGGGCATCACCATCTCTTGCCCTAAAGCAAGGGGGGAGAGCCCAATGAGACTCATTGCCAGAACAAACAATCTTGAGCTTCTCATGGTTGCACCTCCTCTGCTAATGGGATTACAAGATCACTACGACGCCCCAAGGTCAAGGCAGCCTTGTACGCTTGTCCATTGCGGAGCACCTTCAAATTCACCTTTTCACCTGGGCGACGGCGTCCTAGCTCACGAAACATATCTTTGGGGTTGGCAAGTTGTCGCTCACCCATACTGACGATTAAATCCCCTGCCTGCAATCCAGCCTGATCCGCAGGGGAATCGACCAAAACATCCTGCACGATAATACCTGCCCGCCCCCGAGCTGATGCCATTGAGAACCCAATGACAGGCATATTGGGGTCTGCCATTGGGTTCATCCCCAATTGCCCCCATTGCTCACCTCTGACCAAGCGATCCCAACTCTCCTTAAAGACATTCACAGGCACATGATTATTCACCTTGAGCAAAGATCCGATGGAGGAATGAATCCCGACGAGTCGCCCCTTCAAATCAAAAAGAGGCCCCCCAGAATCACCGCCAATCAGCGTACATTCCGAAATCATAAATCGCTGTTTCCCATCCGTATTCATCCTACCCAAACGAATGGGGGCACGACGCCCAGGGTCAAAGCCCTTGGCATGCCCCAAGGCAACGACAAAGTCCCCAACGCTCAACTGATCAGAGTCCCCAAGCTCGACACAATCCCATGGTCCCTTATCCATCATTTGCACCATGGCAGCATCTCTCGTATAATCTGCGCCAAGCACCTTCCCCTTACACATGCGACCATCAGGTAAAATAACACGCATCATCTCATCGCCTTGGATGACATGCGCCGCCGTCAAAATGAGCCCATCCTTGCTCACAATCACGCCACTACCCGTATCCCCCCGATCTGACAACAGGGCTACAGTTGCACGAGTATCAGCACGAGAAACCTTTTTTACCTGCTCTTGGACATCTCTTAAGTCACTCAAAGACTCAGGGGCAGCATGAGAAATAGCTACCGCCACGCTGCCTAAAAAATAAAGGCAGACAGAGAATAATATTTGGCGAAGAAAACGATCAATCATTCCGTTGCGATCAAAAAACACCTTTCAGACAACATATACGAGCAAAACGTTCAGATTTTTCTTATGCAGGGCTGGGGGGCTGGCGAGAACGTGTTGCGTTAACGGAGCAAAGCGGAGTGTTTGCATCAGCTTCCCACCTAAGCCCAAGAGGCGGGCTCATTGCAGAGTGATTTTAGAATAAAAAGGCGGTGAGTTTGTTGGAGAAATAAAGGGACGGTGAGTTTTGAGAGAAATTAGGGGAAAGTGATATAATACGAAAAACCTCCTGCTTGCGCAGGAGGTTTCT
>JAVXPO010000022.1:0-29490 GCA_036644695.1 Akkermansia sp.
CTCCCCCAGGCCCCAGCCCTCCGCAAGGAGAGCAAAAGCGCAGGTTTTTCACAGCCCCCCTCCCCCGCAATTAATTACTTAAGCTTGATTCCCCATTTGGATTCAATGAGTTTTTTATGAAACTCTACTTTTTCCTTAAAGCGATCAAAGCCGCGCACCTCTGGCTTAGACCAACCAGCCTCAACTGTTGCTAAACAGCGAGGATATGCCTGATAAAAAATGCGATCCATGTTTGGCAGGCGTTCTGACCACAAACAGCACTCAACCCCACGGACAGCCTTCATCTCATCAGCGGAGAGCCCAGCACCAGGATCGAGTTTATAAGCATTCTCTAGGGTATTGACAGGCATCCAGCCCGTATCAGGCTGTCCTGACGGCCAATCACCAGCGACTTGAGGATAATCAAAGTAACATTGTCCATTGGGTGCGCACACGACAGCAGTCTTGTCCCCCGAGGTTTGAGCAACAGTTTTGGGAGTATGCCCACCACGCCATGTGGTCACGACGCTACCATCAGGATACTTGCCCATGGGTTCGTACCAAAAAACAGAGTTTTTACCCTTTTTTTTGAGCATTTGAGTCAATTTATTGAAAAACGCAACCATTTCTTTTTGTGCTGCGACTTTTTTATCTGCCTCATTGATGCCCATTTTTTTGCGAGCAACAGCACACTTATCGCACTTGATCCAATTATCCTCTGGTGCCTCATCTCCGCCTAAATGTACATATTGTGAGGGGAAAATATCCTTTAATTCATTAAAGACGGCATCATAAAATTTCCAAATATCCTCATTCCCCGGACACACCAAGGTATGAGAAATGCCTGCATTTGTCCTCACCTTCATATTAGGATCGGGGAAGCATAAGAACTCAGGATATGCAGCGCAAAGAGCCTGATTGTGCCCTGGGACATCCACCTCTGGGATAACCTCAATATGTCGAGCTGCGGCATAACGTACAAGCTCCTTGAGCTCCTCTTTAGTATACATCCCCTCATGAGGAGTCTTATCATTAAAGGTCTCAGCTCTCTTGGAGGCAATTGATTTGAGCTTGGGATAGCTAGGGACAGGGAGACGCCAGCCCTGATCATCCGTCAGGTGAATATGCAATTTGTTAAATTTATAAAAAGCCATCACATCGATGAATTTCTTCATATCGGCAATTGGGATAAAATAACGAGCTGAGTCAATCATCATACTGCGCCACTCAAAAAGAGGTTTATCCTCAATCACCCCACAGGGAATTTTACTCCCTTTGTACTGTGCTTTTAATTGCTCAAGCGTACCTGCTGCATAAAAAAGCCCAGCCTTATCCCCTGCGGCAAGATCAACACCCTGTGGGCGAATCGTCAAACGATAACCCTCTGCCCCTAAAGATTTATCAGCAGATTTTTTCAAAATTTTAGGATTAGCACATGTCCCCATACTCGTTTTCACAACGGCAGGTTCAGGAATCACCTGATAAGGACGCTCCTCAAAACTAGGTGCCCCTAACGCGTCAAAAGCCCCAGCAACGAGACCACTCATTGCCACACAAAGCCATAAAAAATAACCTTTCATATTTTTACATACTAAAAGAGCCGCCGCCTCTTGGCAATCCAAAAACAAAATATCCCGTCAAAGAAGATTTAGAGGAGATTAAAATGATTTTTTTACTTGGGAAATAAGGTCTATTCTTGTCGGCGAGCCCCAATTAAAGTATAATGACTCAATCATGGAACAATTCCTCCCCTTTGAACAAAAAATGCGCTCTGTCGGATTGGGCGATGCCGCTATTGGCGCCTTTCATCGTTGCTTTAATACACTCGTAACCAATCAGTCAGGCATGATTCCTGAATCATCGATTTTACCTGCTAGTGACGTTACAAATTGGGATGACATCATGAGTGGCACAACACCTGCTAGTGCGGACATCATCTCACAATCTGTCTGCATTAAGCTCAATGGTGGGCTTGGCACGAGTATGGGGCTCCAAAAAGCAAAAAGTTTATTGCCAGTTAAAGGCGATCTCACCTTCCTTGATCTCATTGTCAAACAAGTCAAACATCTTAGAGATATCTCAGGAACTCCCGTCAGGCTCTTGCTCATGAACTCTTTCTCAACGAGTAAAGATACTCTTGCCTATCTTGAGAAATATGCAAAAGACGGCTTTAACAATCCTGCAGAAATGGAGCTCATGCAAAATAGAGTTCCTAAAATCCTCCAGGATAGCCTCACCCCTGCCACTTGGGCTCAAAACCCCGATCAAGAATGGTGCCCCCCTGGTCATGGAGACATCTATCCTGCTCTACTCGGCTCTGGCTGGCTCGATCGTTTGCTTGCAGACGGGGTCAAATATGCCTTTATCTCGAATGCTGATAACCTTGGTGCTCAAATTGATTTGCGCTTTTTACGCTGGTTTGCAGAATCAGGTGCGCCTTTTGTCATGGAGGTCACTCGTCGCACCGAGGCAGATAAAAAAGGTGGTCATCTCGCCATTCGCCGCTCCGATGGTCAACTCATCCTGCGCGAGGTTGCCCAATGCCCCGATGACGATCTCCCTCAGTTCCAGAGCATTAACGAGCACCGTTTCTTTAACACAAACTCTCTCTGGATTCGTCTTGATGATTTGCGAGGTATCCTCAATAAAAACGATGGAGTCTTACCTTTACCCACCATTCGCAACAACAAAACAATTGACCCACGCGACCCCTCATCACCAGCTGTTTATCAGCTAGAAACAGCCATGGGCGCAGGCATCGAATGCTTCCCCGGAGCTAAAGCCGTCAACGTCCCTCGCTCACGATTTTTCCCTGTAAAAACGACATCAGATCTCCTTTTATTGCGCTCTGATGCCATCAATATTGATCAAGAGGGTAAGGTCTCACTCGCCCCCTCTCGCAACGGTATTGCCCCCATCGTCAATCTCGACCCAAAATGTTATAAATTGGTTGATTCTCTTGACTCGCTCGGAGTCCCCTCACTCATCAAAGTCGATAAACTAAGCGTTCAAGGCAAAGTTCATTTCCCCGATGGTATTGCGCTGAAAGGCACTGTCATCCTCGTGAATGATTCAGAAAAAACGATGACAGTCTCTCTCTAACTAGATTTTAATTCCATGGTTCGTCCAGAAAAGTTAGAGGCACTACGCGTGCGGATGAGCCAGCTTGGCATCCAGGAATCCGACCTCGACGAGCAATTCGTCAGAGGCTCGGGTCATGGAGGACAAAAAGTGAATAAGACGAACAACTGTGTTTTTATCAAGCACATCCCAAGTGGCATCTCGGTCAAATGCCATATTGAACGCTCGCGTGAGATTAACCGCTTCCTCGCTCGGCGAGAGCTCTGCGATGCCTACGAAGCCGTGACGACGGGACAATGTGCAGCAAAAGCGCAAACAATCCTACGCATGCACCGCAATAAAAAGCGCAAGCATGCACGAGCCAAGCAACGCCTCGCGCCCCCCATTGAATAAAAGGGACTCTTGTCTATCCTTTTAGAGATATTCTACATAAAGGAATACAGCAGAGATCACTACCGACAAGAGCATCAGAGGGAATGCTATTTTCATATATTGAGTGAAAGAGATGCGATATCCACGCTGAGCAGCAATGGCAATAGCAACGACATTTGCACTTGCCCCAATAATGGTACCATTCCCCCCCAAACAAGCACCTAGGGATAAAGCCCACCAGAGAGGCGTGAGATTCGTCATCCCCATCAAGCCCATATCCTTAATAAGAGGAATCATCGTTGCGACAAAGGGGATATTATCCACAAATGCCGACATCACTGCCCCAAAGCCCAAAATAGTCATCGCCGTCGCCGTCAAATCCCCCTTCGTGAGCATCATCATCTTTTCTGCCATCATGCCGATGACCCCAGTCTCGACAAGTGCACCGACCATAATAAATAAACCGACGAAAAAGAAAATAGCCGTCCACTCAACCTTACTAAATATCCTATTGAGGATACGCCCGTTACGTGAGAGCGTCAGCATCATTAAAATAGCAGCTCCAGAGAGAGCAACCGTACCAGTCTGGATATTCAAATGACTGTGTAGCATAAAAGTGCCAATCGTCAGACCGAGGACAAACAAGCACTTCCTGAGTAAACGTGGGCGTTTAATCATGCGTCTCTCATCCATTCTCATCACCCCTGCTTTTAATTCATCGGTCGTCTTGAGGTCTTTGCGATAAATAAATAGCAGGATACTAACGGTAACAATTAAAATAATTGTGCATACGCCAGACAAATTTGTCAGGAATGCCATAAAATCAAGCTCCTTAACGGCACTGCCAATCATAATATTGGGCGGATCACCAATCAGAGTTGCCGTACCTCCTATATTAGATGCCATGATTTGAGAAAAAATAAACGGCGTCGGCGTCACCTTGAGCTTGCTCGTGATACTCAAGGTAATCGGTACCGTCAATAAAACAGTCGTCACGTTATCCAAAAAAGCAGAACACACGGCCGTTAAAATCGATAAAAAAATCAAAAGGACGACGGGATTCCCCTTCGCCTTTTTCGCAGTCCAAATCGATAAATAATTAAATAAGCCTGATTGTATCGTAATAATCACCATGATCATCATCCCCACAAGTAGCCCTAATGTATTAAAATCAATATGCGTCAATGCCTTCTCTTGACTAATAATTCCGCATAAAATCATCAAGACGCCTCCCATCAATGCTGCAATCGTCCGATGCACCTTTTCCGAAATAATTAGCGTATAGGACGCAACAAAAATAATAATAGCTAACCAAGCAGTTGTACTCATAAATCCGTAAAATTCTTTTAAGGGTAAAATAATGTCATCAAGACATCAAGCTTAAAAACCGCGTCCATCAGCCAAACATTTTTTCCAAGCTCTTTATTATTGCGAGTCAAAAAATCAACTGTACAATACGTGCTACTCAGGAAATTGATATGATGAACGACGATAACTTTGAATTTTTAACTGAACTCCTCGAAACACCAAGTCCCTCAGGATTTGAAATGGAAGCCCAACGCCTCTGGGCAGACCACCTCAAGCAATACACCGACGATGTCCAATGCGATGCCTATGGCAACACTTGGGCTACATTCCATGCAAAAAATGAAGAGGCGCCCACCTTGCTCATTGAGGCACATGCTGACGAAATTGGTTTCATGATTCGTCATATCACCTCCGAAGGCTTCTTGAGAATTGAGCGAGTCGGGGGCACAGACATTGCCATTGCCCGGGGACGACGCATTCGCTTCCAAGGCTCACAGGGTGAGATCTTTGGCATCACGGGCAATACCGCTATTCACCTACGCGATGCAGATGAAAAAGCCCCCAAAACATGGGACATCTACGTCGATGTAGGTGCAGACTCTGATAAAGAAGTCGAGGCACTCGGACTACGTGTCGGACACGTCGGCGTCTATTGTGATGGCCCGATGATGATGAATGATAAACGCATCGTCTGTCGCGCTCTGGATAACCGTATTGGGGGCTTTATCCTCTCGGAGGTCGCCAGACAGCTCGCTAAATCAAAAACGGCTCCATCATGGAATATTAGTCTCGTGAATGCCGTCCAAGAAGAAGTCGGCGGTTGCGGAGCTAGCATGATTACCCATCGCCTCCGCCCAGAGGCAGCCATCTGCCTGGACGTCACGCACGCCACCGACACACCCGGACTCGACAAAGGTCGCTATGGCGACATTAAATTAGGCAAGGGACCTAGCCTCTCGCACGGTACAGCCAATCACCCCAATATCGTAACGCGCCTTGAGCTCGTCGCCGATAAAAAAGAGATCGCCATCCAGCATGAAGCCGTTGGTCGCTACACGGGGACAGACACCGACTCTATGTACATCTCTCGTAACGGAGTTGCCTCAGCCTTAATCTCTCTGCCTCTGCGCTACATGCACTCACCCGTTGAAACAGCAGATATGACAGACATCCAAACCACAATCGACCTCATCTGCGCCTTCATCAAATCACTGAAAAAAGACGACCACTTTGGTCATCAACTCTAAAACAACGCGGTATGATTGGAGGTAATATCAAATACGATCCAATCATACCGCCCACTATCAAATACGTTCTCCCCCAGACCCCAGACCATCACTATCGGTCAGAGTCGTTGGCTAAACGGATAAACTTTATCTGATGCCTCACCGTGAAATCTGCAAATCAAATTACTGGAGGAGGAAATCAATACCACACCACAAAATCAATAACGCCATCACCCAGTTCACTAATTGCCTCCAACGGGATAAGCATTGATGAATCAATGCACCAAAAAGAGACCACATATTATTGGCAAGAAAGGCAGTCCCCCCCAATAGGATAATATACGCGCCCAATAAAAAATCATTCCCTGCCGAGAGCGGCAACAAAAACGCCCCACTCACGGCAAGAGCAAATAAAATGAGCTTGGGATTGATAAATTGCAGGAAAAATCCAGTTTTGATAGAGTTGAGATAGTCTCGCCCCTCGACATCCCCAGCATTCTCGGCATCCAGTTTTGAACTCACCATTTGCCATGCCAAATAGCCCATATACAGGGCAATTGCACTATTCATCCACGGGGTCAGCCCAGGTATCATCTGATGCAAAAAATGTTGTAATAAACACCCTAGTATCAATAAAAACATATTAGCTAACGATACCCCAATACTAAATCGGATCGTCCTCTTGAGCCCAAATTTTGAGGCATGCGCCATCGCCATCAAATTATTAGGACCTGGCGTAAACTGATTGAGGAGAGTAAAAAGGAGAAAAGAATAAAATATGTCTGGCATCGTCCTTTTACTTCGTTAATGCATGACAATGAGGACATTTCTGCACAGAGGCTTTTTCATCACCATAAAAGCGCATCCCACATAAGCGACAAATCTTGCGCTTGTTTTTCCATTTCCGCAGATAAATCCAATCCCAGAAACTTCCGCCCCAATAAACGAGTGCGAAGAGACCCAAGCCTAATCCAATAAGAATCAGGAAAAAATCGTATAAGCCCACATTCACGACTGCGTCACCTCCTGCCATCCAACAATCATTTGTCCTGCACGGTTACCTTGGCTAGGTAGCCATCTCAAGGCTTTTACATATTCGCGCGCCTTTTGATCCAGGGCATCATCTCCACTTGATTCGAGGATAATGACCGATCTCGGCTTACCCCAAGAATCAGCTACAATCCAAAAACTAGTCTGCGAGCCCCCAAAATCAGGACGTCCCTCAACATCAATAAGAGCCTCACCCTCATCATATTCTGCCAGAGAATCACCAGTGAGTACCGCCATGGGCACAAGTCTGCGATGAATTTTAACCATAGGCGACTCGTATCTCTGGGTATCGGGAACAGGGAGAATCAATTCTCCAGTCAAATGAGACATCTCCCCGTGAGGGGGACTGGGAGCTATCAGCTTTAAGGGTGAGGGGCTCTCCCCCAATCCTGCATCAATGAGAGAGAATACATTACGATCCCCCCCCAAACTCGTAGGGTCAGCCCACACTGGACCCTTACTCGACATTGGTAATGAGCGAGATAAAAGGGCTCGTAATTTGGCATCATTCTTCAGATAAAAGACAGTCCCAGATTGGCGTCCCTTATTGGAAATAGACTGATCTGACTGCACATTAAAAACAGCTAAAAACACAATAACGACAAGCGCAAAAGGAACCATCAGATAAACCAATTTAACCCCACTCGGGAGCATAAACCGCCAATCAAACGCTAAGCCAGCCTTGCGGTCGTCCTCTTTTTTTTTCCACTTATTTGAAATAATTGCCACGTCAATACTCTCTCCCCCTAATCATTAGGCTCTGCGGCAACCGCACAATTCATCCCTTTATCCAAGACCATATCGACAACGGATTGCTCAAGACCACGATTCACCGCTTGGTCAAAATAAAGGACAACCGTCACGCGCCCCGCGCCATCCTCACCATAGGTACCCGCAATTCGTGATAACTCAGCCTTCAATTGAGGCAAGCCACCATCCATCCGCTTATTATTGATAAAAAATATAGGATTTTCTCCTGCGGTGACCGATAAAACATAACGATCATCAGTTGCATTGATCAAAAATTGAGAGGAGGGCAACTTCACATTAAACCCATAATCCGAGCCGATTCGTGAGGTCAGCATCGTCAACACAAACACCAAAATAACCACATCGAGCAAAACGGCAAGATGGATAAAAAAAACATTTTGGGGTAATGTTGACTCAACTTTCATAAGCTCACGTCATCTCCATCAGGACATTCCTTATCATCATGATTCTCTGTCCGTGCATCACAAATCAGATAAACAACCTCAATCCCAGCTCGCTCAACCTCATGAATCACCAATCGAGCACGAGCCGACATATAGGCATAAAATAAATACGCAGGGATCGCAATCACAAGCCCAAGGGCAGAGGTCAACAAAGCCTCAAAAACCGCCTGTGAGAGTCCAATTTGAGGGGCTCTCCCCTCAAAAATACCCAATTGAGAATAAAATCGAATCAAGCCCATAATCGTACCGAGCACCCCTAACAACGGCGCCACCGTCGCCACAACCAACAGACCACGAATATTCTTCTCTATTTTAAAAACTTCTAACTGCGCCGCCTCTTGAGCCAAGGCGCGTAAATCGACATTGGGCAACTCGGGACGACTAATCACCGCCTCCACTACACGCGCAATCGGACCTGGCAACTTTGATGCCTCATGCCGAGCCTCTGCAAATGACCCCTTGCGAATCAAATTTGACAGTCCTCGCAAAAAATCTCCCGTATTGATGCGTACACGGTGAAAATATAAAAAACGCTCTGCCACCACCGCCATGCCATAGACGGCAAAAACGCATAACACCCAAAATAAGGGTCCAATCTTCTCAATTAAATCTGTCATGGCAACTTGCTCTCTTGGTCATTATCCATAAATAAAAGCCTCGTTCAACCCAAACGTGAAATACATCCTATTAAATTATTAGAACGGTGAGCTTAGACTCAAGCTTAGGCAAGCTCACGGGTCGAGATGATCCTCGAGCATATCTTTATAGGCTTTTTTCAACAACAATGTGGTTGCACCTGCTACCATGCGTCTCTCGTTAATGGCGACGACAGGCTGGATCTCTCTCGTTGTTGAGGTTAAAAAGACCTCTTTCGCATGATTGAGCAGGTCAATGGGGGCATCAATCTCATGACAGTCTATCCCCATCTGCCCGCAAAGCTCAATCGTCAAGGCGCGAGTAACCCCAGCCCGTGCCCCTGCGCTCACAGGAGGCGTATAAACGACCTCATCCTCTACCCAAAATATATTAGACCCAGCCCCCTCGCAAAGCTGCCCTTGAGTATTGGCAAAAATAGCCTCATCCGCGCCTAACTCACGCGCTTTTGCCAAAGCGACAAGATTCTCAGCATACGAGATTGACGTTATCCCTGCTAAAGCACTCTTTTCATTGCGCAAGTAAGGAACTACCTGTACTGTACAAAACTCTCCCAAATTAGGGGCTTGAGCCGTACACACCAGTGTCGTACAGGAATTTGCATCACGGTCTCCCCCCAATCCGCTGACCCCACCTGTCACCATCAATCGAATGCGAATCGGGTCAATGATGCGATTTTGCAAAATTAACTCACGCGTTGCTTGAAATAATTCTTCTTTGCGAGGAATCCCCTTTACGCCCAATTGAGCAGCGGAGTGAGCAAGTTGATCATAATGCCGACTAAAGGCAAAAGGGGTCCTATAGTAAGAAATGAGTGTTTCAAAACACCCATCCCCCACGATAAAACCGTGATCAAACGGAGAAATTCGAGCCTCGTCCTCAGGGACGAACGAACCATTGAGCCATACGATGCGAGAAGAAGCCATATCTGTTCTTGTTGGAAAAACGACCTTATTCCTACCCTAAAATGAATGCAATTCAAGAAGGATATATCAAATCACATAAAAAGTTCGTCTCTTCGTTCTTGCTTGATGAGCGTATTGGGTGTAAAGAGTGTTACCCCTGTTGGAACAGGCGACAAATTTTCTTTCTCATTTAATCATCTCTAATACCAACACACATGCTAGAATTTCTTAGAAAACACACACTCGTGGTCATGGCTGCCATGGTTCTCGTCTTTTTTGGTCTTGTTTTCATTGAGTCCAATACACAGACCTTTGCAGGCGGTGGCACCGTCATTGCAAAAATCGGCGATACCTCATACGGCATCAAAGATTATGAACAAGTCTCTAATATTGGATTGCGCATCGCTTACTCTTGCCCGACCTTGCAACCCATGGTTCAAGAGTTGACTATTTGCAAAGGCACCGCCAATCCTGGTGTCGCCTTCCTTGCCAATTGCGCCATCATCCGTCACGAGGCTGAGCTCTATGGAATCTACCCTAGCTCACTTGAGATTGATGAAACGATTAAATCTCTGCCTGATTTCCAGACCAAGACGGGAGAGTTTGATATTGATCGCTACCGCGAATTAATCTCGATGCGTGGTAAAACAGGCATAACGGAGGTTGAAGAATCATTCCGTGAAATCGTTGGCGATTGGATTCGCCTGCAACGCCTTGAAGCCATTTTAACGGATAATCTCTCGATCAATGAAACATTTTGCAAAAATCTTTTTCATTCAGAAAATCAAGACATCTCCATTAACCTCGCTTTAATCGAGCGCAGTCAATTCGCGCCCAAAACAGACCCTGGTGAAGGAGAAATCAAAGCATTTTGGGAAAAGAGAGCAAAAAACTACCTCAATGACGAATCTCGTTCCATCTCACTTTACATCTTTAAGCCCGTCGCGCCAATTGTGGTTGACCCCAATGCCAAAATCCCTGCGGCAACTAATGAAGTGCTCAATTCTGTAGAAAACCTCTGGCAAAAAATTGCCGATGCCAATGCCAATGGCATTCATGAGATGATTGCTCAAACCGCCAAAGAGGAGAGCAAGCTCTTTACCTTAGAAAAGAAGGAATTAAATGACCTCACTAAAAAAGAACTTCCCGTCATCCTCCAATCACCGCTCAACCCTGCCGCTGGCTCACAGCAACCTAACTTGGCTGAGGTTGCCTTTACCCTAGCCCCCTCAGTTGTCTCTCGTGAAAAAACAAAAGAAGAACTGGAAGAAGCAGGCAACTCTAACACGCCTCAACAAGCATCTCAACAAACGTCCACTCAGCCAAAAATAACGGCAGATAACGTCTCAAACGCCCTCGTCCTCGAAGATGGTAGCGTCGCCCTGATCTGTGTGAACTCAATTAGCCCCATTCGCCCCCTCCCCTACGAAAAAGCCCGTTCTGCCGCTCGTGCGGACTTGCTCTCACAGATGACCGATGAAGCTCTCGATAAGGCAGGACAAAATCTTCGCACTCAATTGGCTGAAATAAAAGGAGGCAATCAATTTATTGCCAAAGCAAAAGCCCAAGGAGCTAAAACTAGCTCATGGGGACCATTTAATAAAATCAAATTGCCAACTGATTTGCCTGAGGCATCAAGCATTTTCCAAGAGCTCCAAAAGGTAGCCACGGGCAATGTATCCCCTCTGATACGCTCTGATGAGGGCATCATCATTGCTCAATTACTCAAGAGAACTATTGATGACACTCCACAAAATCGAGCGATGGAAGGCAGCGTCACTGGATTCTTAAATTTACAGACCAAACGCATGTTCCTTGCTGATTGGCTAGAAGCTTGCGCAGTCAAATACAAAGTCTCCTTCCCTAGAGACATTCAGAACTAAACCATTCATACCTTTTGCTCTATGAGCCTCCTACCCAAACAAATACGATATATCGTCGGGAACGAGGCTTGCGAACGCTTCAGCTTTTATGGGCTAAAAAGTGTGCTCGTCGTCTATATGACGAGCACCTTACTCTTAACTGAGAGCGTCTCCATCTCTCTGCTCCACCTCTTTGTTGCTCTCGTCTACCTCACCCCCTTGCTCGGCGCTTGGCTCGCAGACAAATGGCTAGGACGATACAACACCATCCTCTACATCTCTCTGCTCTACTGTCTGGGGCATGGGATCTTGTCAACTGCCGACCTCTTCACCGATATTGAGTCTCGACGTTGGGTGCTTTACGCAGGACTCACCGTCATTGGAATGGGCGCAGGGGGCATTAAACCCTGTGTCTCTGCCTTCATGGGCGATCAAATAACGGATCATTCACCCAAGACAATGACCCGTGCCTACAACCTCTTTTATTGGTCAATCAACCTTGGTTCGCTCTTCTCCTTCATTGTCGTCCCGTCTGTGCGTGATTCTTATGGCTGGAGCTGGGCATTCGCCGTGCCAGGCATCCTCATGGCTCTCGCTACCTTTATCTTTTGGCTGGGGAGGAGGCAATACCACGTCATCCCCCCGTCAGGCGCCCATCAAAAACAGGTTAGCCTCTGGAGAATCATCTCCACAGCTATCTTCAAAGGTGGTTGGGATAAGGCAAAAACGCTCTTTGCGCCCGAGCGTATCCGAGATGCAAAAGCCATTGCCAGCATTCTCTCTATTTTTGCCTTTGTCATCCCATTTTGGTCGCTCTTTGAGCAAACTGCCTCCTCGTGGATCATCCAAGGGCAAAGCATGACCCCCATCGTCTGCAAGCTCCCCTTCGTGGGACATTGGGTCTTGGGACCAGAGCAAATTCAGTCGGCAAATCCGGCAATTGTCATGATTCTCGTCCCTCTCATCACCCTTTTAATCTATCCCTACATTGGTAAATATGCTCGCCCTCTCTTTCGTATTGGCGCAGGCATTTTCCTCGCTGCCCTTTCCTTTTGTATCGTTGCCTGGCTCCAAAATCGATTAACTAATGGAGAATCGCTCAGCATTGCATGGCAACTCATCCCCTACTTTATCCTCACGACAGCAGAGATACTCGTGAGCACCACGGGGCTTGAATTTGCCTACACACAAGCCCCAAAACATATAAAAAGCATCATCACCAGCTTTTGGAATCTCACCATGTTTATGGGCAACATACTCGTGGCTGGCATTACATGGATCATCGCGGACTCCTCGTCACACTCCGTCACAACCCAGAGCTTCCTCATTTATGCAACATTAGCTCTAGTCGTTGGCATTGGCTTTGTTTTCGCCGCCAAACGATATAAAAATCCACTAGCCCTTTCTTAAAGCCCCACAATTTCGCCAACAAACTTACCGACCAACATCAAACACGTCCTCTCCCTGACCCCAGCCCACAGCAAGAAAAATAACGGCTTATTTACAGCACATAAGAGAGGAAGCTTAGCTTGTCTTACTTTTTAGGCTCTGTTTGCCAAGCAGGCAACCATTCTACCGACTGGAGATGATATCCTCTCTCCTCGACCTTTTGGTGCAAATCTTTCAAATGGGCAGCACCATAAAAGATACCAATTGTCTTATTTTTGAGTTCGGGATTAGCTCGTTCTCGATCAAAGACCTCTAAACATTTGTCATTGCGACCTTCTAAAATCACGGTATCGCGCATCGTATCATCTGCTTGATTTGCCATCATTTTAATGAGTTCTTCTTTCACAACATTTGAATTATTATTTTGGATGGCACGAATCATGGCAAAAGTATTAGGCTCTGATAGATTAGGGGGTGAGATCAGATCATCAAACATTTTAGCAGCAACAATCCCCAGGATGCTCTCACCTTTCGCTTGTTGTGCTGCTTCCATCTCACTGAATGACATATCTGCATGGACAAATTTATCAGAGGAATAATCAATACCATCCTTTTGCGTCGCTAATTGAATCATCTTGGCAAATTGCCCATACATCCCACCAAGCATCCCCAAAAGCCCCGTCTTTTTTGCCTCGTTTACCTTTGCCAATTTTTGAAGTTCGTTCCACTCGTTAAACTCCGCCTCGCTCAATCCAAGTAAAGGGGACTCTTTTTTAACTTTTTTTGAGAGGAGAGATTCTCTCTGGAAATTCTCTCCTCCGACCAATTCAAAAAGGAGACGGTCACAAGCATTTAAGCGCTTCGTTAGCTTTTCATAATACGCTTTTTCTCCAATATGAACGGCTCCGATCAAATGCAATTTTTGTCCATCGGCATTTTGATAAATGGCGAGTGGCGTTGATAAGCTCATACTGCCATCCTTTTGTTGCTCTTGTCGAATAATCTGCTGAGGATATTCTTTCTGAATTTTTGAAGGAGAAGATTCCTTTGACTCCCCTAGCCCAGTCAGCATCAAGAAGACCACAGAGACAACAATCCCCCAACTCATTACTCGATACGGTGACAAAATCATGCCTCCTAATGTAGTCCATAACCCAAGGCATTCAAATTTATTATCTCGAATCGCATCAAAAATAAATTTTGAATTCTTCCAATTTTACTTCATCACGGCTTGACCTTATCCCCCAGCTTATGAGATACTATCCAAAAGCAGTCTTAGCTTTTACAATTCATCATGAAACCCGTAACATTTAACTGCACAGTTCTCAGAGACGGACATCAATCGCTTGCGGCTACACGCATGCCGACCGAAGCCATGCTCTCCATCGCACCAATCCTTGATTCCATGGGCTTTAGTTCCCTGGAAACCTGGGGAGGAGCCACCATTGACTCAGGATTGCGCTTCCTGAAAGAATTCCCATTTGATCGTTTAGATACGCTCAAAAAGCTTGCGCCCAAGACTCCCCACATGATGCTTTTGCGTGGGCAAAATATCGTTGGCTATACTCACTATGCCGATGATGTCGTTGAGGCGTTTATCACCATGAGTGCCAAGCACGGGATGAATATCTTCCGCATTTTTGACTGTGTCAATGACCCTCGCAATATGGAAACCTCCATTCGCGCCGCTAAAAAAACGGGAGCTCAAGCACATGGCACCATCTGCTACACCACCTCCCCTGTCCACACGACAGAGAGCTTTGTCAAGATGGGGTGCGAGCTCGCTGAAATGGGAGCTGACGCAATCGTCCTTAAAGATATGGCTGGACTCGTCCCCCCACGTATCACAGCAGAAATTGTCAGTGCTCTTAAAAAGTCCATCACGATCCCAGTCTGGTTTCACACGCACGACACGGCTGGACTAGGGGCGCCCTCGTGCCTTGCTGGTATTGATGCAGGGCTTGATGCCATTGATGTATCAATCTCTCCCTTTGCCAACGGCACTGGTCAGCCAGACTGTCTACGCATGCTCGCCATGCTACAGAATAATCCTCGCAAGCCTGAATACGATCTCGACAAGCTGGCACAAGTGCATGAATTGCTCATCCCTATTTATGAGAGCTTGAGCAAATTCACCTCACATAAAAACGAAGTCATCAACTCTGATACTCTCCGTTATCAAGTCCCTGGAGGAATGCTCTCCAACTTCCGCACTCAACTCAAAGAACAAGGGATGGAAGATAAGTTTGAAGAGGTTTTTGCTGAGATCCCCGTCGTCCGCAAAGCCCTCGGCTGGATTCCGCTCGTCACGCCAACTTCACAAATTGTTGGAGTACAAGCCATGCTCAACGTTAAATTTGGACGTTGGAAAAATATCACGCCTCAAGCCGCCGATATTTCGCTTGGCTACTACGGCAGAACGACCACAGAGGTTGATCCAGAAGTACAAAAGCTCTGTGCAGAAAAGATGGGCAAAGAGCCAATCACTTGTCGCCCTGCTGACCTCATTAAACCAGGAATGGAAGACCTTCGCAAAAAACTTGCCGAGAAAAATCTGCCAACAAACGATGAGCATTGCGTCATTTACGCCATGTTCCCTCAGCAATTAGAAGAACTCTACAAAAAGCCAGAGCCCACCCCTGTCGCTCCCGTCCAAATCGTTGCACCTGTCGCCTCTGCGACATCGGTTGGCTCGACCAATGCGGCAACAGCACAAATAAGTGGCAATGATAAAGATAGAGCAATCAACCTCAATATCAACGGACAGCAATATGCCGTTCGTGTCGAAGAAATCTAATCTCAATTAGATTTTTATCTCTTTACCCCGCCTTGCTCAATCTTGAGTAAGGCGGGGTTTTTATATTATGAACGCCACTGCATTCTTTTATGTCTTCTTTAATAAGAGGATATTAAGAAGAAGAGATAAAGAGGCTCTTGATTCAATCCTCAAATGTCGCTCAATCCCCAACCTAAAAATATTATGAAAAACCTTCCTATCATCGCTCTAGCCATCACGGCAGTTACCTTGTCATCATGTGACAACAAAAATAATCTTGCCAACACGACCCCTCCCGGGCAAGAAAACTCTTTAGCCGCGATGCAAGCTCGTTTTGCCGCTGATATGGTTGGTGTGCAATTGGGCAAATATATCCCCATCCGAGATGCCCGACAAATCAAACCTGGTGAAAAAGCAACGATCAAAGCCTCACTCATTGGACAGGATAACATTTTTGAAGACGACCTCGCCATCTTTATCATTGGCGATCCAGCCGCCATCAAAGTTGCACCCGACAAACCCATCCCTTGGTCTGATAAAGAAACGCCCCCTGAAGTCGTCAAAGAAAACACCATGCGCGTGCAATTTGTCGATGCACAAGGCAAACCACTCCATGCCTCAGCCAAAGGGGTTAAGGGGCTTCATGAACTCGATAATGTCATTATTAGTGGGACAATGGATGAAATCTCTACACCAGATGCCCCCGTCCTCAATATTGATAAAATTATCATTGTTCCGACCAAGTAAAATACTCATCCCCCCTCATGCCGAGTATTGTAACAAATACTCGGCATGTTTTGTCAAGACGGCGAAAGTAAATACGCTTTTTAGGTGTTCGTAATTGTATAACCAAAAATATTTTGATATTTCTCTAGGTATCGCACATTGAATCATGCCTAGCTTAACATCTCCTCTACCCTCTCACTTTGTTCTTGGTCAATTTCGTATCATTACACTACTTGAGCAATCTGATGATTCCTTTTTATATGATGCTTTGGATGACCAAGGGCAACACGTTCAAATAAGAGAGTTTTGCCCAAGAAAATTAGCTTTTCGTGACCCTGATATCGGTAAATTACGATACGAAGATAAAGAGGAAATCCGAAATGAATTGATTCGTCAAAAAGAGGTCTTTGATGCTCGTTATCAGGCATCATCCAGTGATTATTTATCCGAATTAGGCACGGTTTATTTCATCTACCGCCTGCCTGCTGTTACGCCACAGAATCCATCACAACCCTCCCCTGTGATGGCAACTAATCCAAGTGAGCCGACGCTTACCGACTCTTATGGACTCCCCTCATCAGCTCAAAAGCGGACAAAATCTCGTCCCTCTCACTTTTTCCGCAATATTTTCCTCTTAATTTTGCTCTCTGCTGGCGCTTACTTTGCGTATGAATCCTTTAAGGATGAAAAAGGATTACAGGATAGAGCGCATCGTTCGATGGAGAAAATAGACACTCCAGCAAAAGCGAAACCAGCAACAAAGACTCCAGTGCCTCCTGCCGCAGTTGTCGTTACCCCAAAGGTTAAAAAAGACGCTCCGACAATCGCTGAACAAGAACAAAAACCAGAGGAAACACCAGCACCCAAATCAGAACAAAAACAAACCCCAGTAGTTATTCCAGAGAAAACACAAGAGCCACAAGAGGTAACCAGTGAGACTGCCTCCGATTTAGTAGACTCAAAAGAAGAAATAAAAGAAGATACTGAGGAACAAACCTCTGACGAGCATCTCCAAAGAAAGTCCGTCCCCTCGGCTAAATCCAATCAGCCGACATCCCCAATTGCAAAAAAATGGTTATCCAAATACGCCAAACACATGACCTTGGATCAATGGAGGAAGCAATACTCCAGAATATGGATGAGCTGGTTTAGTGGTTCCCCGGAAGTTGCGAACGATTATATAACAACTCTTGGCCCCTTAGGCATTCGTGCCCGTCAAATGGATAGTAGCTGGGCTAGCCTGGAGGGCTTCAAAGCCTTATTCCCCAAATGTCTAACAGATGCAACGGGTGACATGGCGGTCAATGCGTATGAAGTCATCTCTGTTATCCCAGGAGCGCCAGCCGAGGAAAAAATCAACGAGGGCGATCTCATTCTAGGCATTGATGGTCAATTATTCCAGTCTGCTATTACACTCCCTACCAAATACGGACCTTATGCTAATCAAGATACGCGTGGATTAGATATGCACGCAGGCTTGCTCATTGATAAAGCCGAGGGCGTCGGGAAAATAAGACTCATTGTCATCCCAAATGATAAAAAAGAGACCCTGCCACAACTCCCAACTATCTGGACTCAAGCCATGTCTCCCGTACGTGTCGATAGTAACGAAAGTCGCAAAAAAGGAGTAGCTCTCAATATCCCCGTCAAAGGGGGTAGTACGGTGCGCATCAACGTAACAGAGGGGGGGAATGGTAATGGTAGCGATGGATTCGCATGGAAAAACCTCCGATTCGAAAGTGCCACGGGGGGGAAAGTCGTCAACCTTGAGAAACAACGTCCCTCCTTTTATAATGTTGGTCATGGCTCGGCTGCCTATGATCCAATCAAACAACAATGGTGGGCTCACGCAGCGTCAGTCATCGCCTTTGATGCACCCAAAGAGGGAGACTGGATTCTTAAAGGAGAGGCTAATCCATCCGATTATTGCTCAGTTGAGGTATCCGCTGATGTCTCCATGCGAAAGACTCTCCCTCCCTCAGTCAAAAACGCATGTAAAGAGGTCGTTCTGAATATTGACCGCATCGGTAGTTTTGCAGATGGCTTCCCCAAAGATTGTGTAAAAACAAGAAATGTCGTCGATCTCCTTGCGGGGTGGCTCGTTGCTCAACAAAATGAAGATGGTTCGTGGGATCGACCATCAAGTTACACAGGCAAACATTTTGACACCGCATGGTCTGGCTTGGCTCTCTTGGCAACGGGCGATAAAAAATACGACCCTGCGATCAAAAAAGCCGCTGAATATATTGCCTTTGGTGGCGAACAAGATTGGTGGGCCGTCCCTGCCGCTATGGATGTCGTCTTCCTCTCTGAATACTATCTGCGCTATAAAGACAAAAAAGTCTTACCTACTCTAGGGAACCAAGTGTTGCGCATGAAGAGCGAGCTCTTATACGGAGACTTTAACACGGGGCATGGGATGCACCCTGGTTACAGAGGCACTGGCGTCAGTGTCGGGGGCTCACACATGACCCTTGCCCTCGCGCTCGCCTCTAAAACACCTGCTCGTATTGAGGATGGCATCATGGAGCACATGATGGATCGAGCACAAGAGCTCTGCCCATCTGGGTTTGGTCCTTACGGACGAATGGCAGAAGACCTTAATTTTGAACCCAATATTGAAAAAGGCTCAACTTATTCAGGGCGTCATGGTCCTTATTTTATCGCCTCACTCATTTCTGGAGGTCCCGCACTTTTCACAAAAAATTGCCGACTCATGTATGCCAAAGGTCCTATTGGAGGTCTTGACCAAGGGCACTCAACAGAAACGATGAGCTTGCAATGGGCATTGCCATGCCTCTGGAATGCCGATCCAGAAGCATACTATAAGACGATGGAAGCTTGTCGTTGGAAAATAACGCTCATGCGCGCCTTTGACAGTGGCATGGTCTTTAACCCCAACAGACTTGAGTTAATGACCGCTGATAACACGCTCCACGTCTATATCCGCACCGCATCATGGATTATGGGGCTTTGCGCCAATCGTCAGGCAATTGCCATCACGGGCAAACCTGGAATCATGGCTAAAAAATTCCGCAATGTCCCCCCCGTCAATGATGCAGAGTCACGACTCCTCCAAACCTACATTCGCAATTGGAGTATCGCGACAGCTGCGTTAGGTAACAAAGCGCCTGCTGCTTTGACTGCGGCGCGCGCTCAATTAAAAAAAATCCCCGTCAAGGCAGGATGCAGAAATACCCTCATGAACATCATTGAGGAAAAAGGCATCACGATTGCCAAAAGCATCCTCGCGATCCCAGGTCTTGATCCGACAATCAAAGCCTATTGCGCAGAGCTCATCCTTGGCGTTGATATCCGCATCTCTTGCGAACAAGCTAAAGTAGACGACAAGGTCGTACCAGGAGAATATAGTATCGAACTTGAGATCCAACAACCGATGAGCGGGCGGGGCTTAGGTCTCAAAGATAAAGAAGCAGACAAACAACCTGCCTTGAAATGGCCTTTCTCAGGGTCGGTCAGCTTTGTCGATAAAAATAACAAAGTCTCTATCAATCCCGTCACATGGAATGATCAAACAAAATTTGATGGTTCATGGAAACAATGGAACATCTTCAATAGCAAACAAACGATCACCCCATCTAGCCCCTTATCAATACCTTATCAACTGGAGGCTCATATCCAATATAAAGTGGGTGATCTCTCCTTTAAGTACACACGCCCGATCTCTATAGCTGCCTTTGAATTAGGATGTGCTGAAAAAAGCCGTGCCATCACCAATGACCGCAAATTGTGGATACCTGGCATCTTACGACTCGATCACGGCAACTGGGGTATGTCTTTTGACCTCCCCGACGGCACCTTCATCTCAGCGGCTTCTCAAGGCAACCAAATCGAAGTACATGAACTCGACCCAAAAACTAAAGAAGAAAAAATATGGGCAAGTCCCAATGATTCCTCTCTCATGAAAGGATCTAAATGTATGTTCCATACAGCCTCTGACTGGCTGGGACTCGAATGCCGAGTCAGTGAAGTAAAATTACTTGCAGAAAGCTCTCAACAAGTAGAGGACATCAAGATTCGTGCTACAGGCACCTCCATCTTAGACAATAAAATACTCCAGGATAGAGATGCAATGACCTTCCATGAAATCTCCTATCCAGACAAACCGAATAAGCCATTAGAAATTGAAGTACAATTACCAACGGCAACATTAGTACGAGGTATTGATATCCGTATGAATGACAACTTTGCCCGTATTATCATTGAAGCCTACAGCTCGGGCAAATGGATACCAGTCTATTGGGGATCGATAGGCTCAGCTGTCTTCTCTCCTGATAAGACAATGGAAGAAATGTATGGTCAAGACCCTAAAGTCAAACGCTTACTCTCCGTCGCTCAAAACCAATCTCCTAAAATATTTAGAGGATTCTCCCCTATTAAAACCAACAAGTTTAAAATCACCTTGGATAAAAATAAACCTGGTGGCATCATTAAACTCTCAGAGTTGCATGTCTATAAAGCCACGCCTGAGTCAAAACCAAGTAATAGATAATAAAGAGAAGTGACAGGACATCCTCTCCCAAGGTAGTACCATCACAAACTTTTCTCTTTTATTTGCCGTTAAGCACAATACACTAGAGCCCACATGAGTACAAAATGGATCAAAGCGGGGGAATATACGGACATCAAGTACGAAACAACGGAAGATGGGGCAATCGCCAAAATCACCATCAACCGTCCTGAAGTCCGCAATGCCTTTAGGCCTAAAACAGTACAAGAGCTCCTCAATGCTCTCAACGCAGCTCATGAGAACCCCGTAGTAGGCGTCGTCATCCTCACTGGTGAGGGCGATCTTGCCTTCTGCTCGGGGGGAGATCAAAAAGTACGTGGCGACGCTGGATATATCGGCGAAGACGGCGTACCCAGACTCAACATCCTCGACGTCCAAAGAACCATTCGCACCATGCCCAAGCCAGTCGTCGCCATGGTCGCGGGATATGCCGTCGGAGGTGGACATGTCTTGCATATCGTTTGTGACCTCACCATTGCCGCAGACAATGCTCAATTCGGGCAAACTGGCCCTCGTGTCGGCTCATTCGATGGGGGCTTGGGCTCCTCGTATCTCGCACGCATCGTCGGACAAAAAAAAGCACGCGAAATATGGTTCCTTTGTCGCATGTACAATGCACAACAAGCATTAGAGATGGGACTCGTCAATACAGTCGTCCCACTCGCCAAACTGGAAGAAGAAACACTCACTTGGTGCCGTGAAATGCTACACCACAGCCCACTTGCCCTGCGTTGCCTCAAATCAGCACTCAATGCCGACTGTGATGGACAAATGGGGTTACTCGACCTTGCAGGCAATGCTACAATGCTCTATTACATGAGCGAAGAAGCACAAGAAGGACGAAACGCTTACGTCAATAAGAGAACCCCTGATTTCTCCAAATTCCCACGCGTCCCTTGATTCTCTCTCTATAGCTCAACACGACATCATCCAAAGGACATGGGTAACCCAGCAAAAAGTGATAAAAAAAAGAACAAGGACAAGCCTCAAAGACATGGCATTGTCGAGGACTTCTATACCCACGGTGACGAAGAAGAGGAAGACGAGTCCACAAAAAAACGCTCTCCAATCTCGATATTGGGTAATCTCATTTTCCTCCTGACCATCACAATTATCCTAGGCATTGGCTGGATCGTTTATCAAACGTGGTCACCTCAAGATCTAAGCTCCCTGCCAGGATACCGTAAGGCAGAGCACGCCCCCAATATCCCAGAACTCTTGCGCAAGGCAGATAAGACCAACTCCATCCTTACCCTCAACGAAGATGACGTCAATCGGTATCTTGCCTCAACCCTCAAGGCATCTCAAAACGGCGTACTCGCCCCATTCTCAAGACCTGTTGGCATCGGCATTAAATTCCACGACCAATTCATGGAGATCATCATTGAGCGCAATGTCCTCTCACGCATAACCCAAACAGTCTCCATCTTCATCACCATCCATCAAGAGGAAGGTAGTGCAGGGCATCTACCAATCACTCGCATTGAATTTTGTGGTAAAGATGATAAATCTCATTTCATCACCCATGGTGGCACACTAGGCTCAGTGACCGTTCCACAAGGATATATGATGTTTTTACGTCCTGCTTTTGAGAATTTAGCGACAGCATACAAAGATTTGCTTTCATCCCTCATCGATAGCGGTAGATTGATTCAGTTCACCAAAGGACAAGTAGATCTCATGCCAGCTCGTCGTGACGCAGACATCTAACCCGATATAACCACCAACCCTCCACAATCCTTCTCACTATGATCAACTCCTCCCCCTGTAAACTTATCATTCTCTCCTTAGGTGTCAGCTTAGGGCTCACCTCTTGCTTTGGTCTCATCACAGATGCCCTAGGTCCCAAACCTGAATATATTGGAGAAAAGCCCGCAGCAGTCATCCCTGATACTCAAGCTCAAAAAATGGTACTCCTACAAAGAGATGCGTATGAACTACCTGCCTCATCAGAATTGATGGATCAACAGATCAAATATGGTGCCAATAATATTCCTTATGGAATCATCTCTCCCTATCGAGATTGCATCCACTCCCCCTATTCTCCATTTAGACGATTAAGCACAACTGGATTAAAATCAGGGGCTCTTGTCCACGACCCCTTTGATGGCAAAGCATTTTATCTCCCTTAAGAGATATTTTACCATCCGCCACCCAAAGCGACCGCAAGAGAAGCAACGGACTGGCGGATATTTTGCTTAAGCACGACAATAGCCTCTTCGGAGCTTAGCCATGCTCGTTGAGCTGTTGCCACATTAAGGAAATCTGTTTTACCCTCAGTATAAAGCTCTAAAGCAAGCTCCGCTGACTTTTTGTTCGCGACATTCTCTTGCTCAATAAATACGAGTTTTTGGCGATACGAGCCATAATCAATCAGAGCGCGCTCAACCTCACCAACGGCATTCACCAACACCTTACGATATGCCTCTGACACACGTTGAGCAGCTACTTTGCTCTTTTGGACGCGTTCTCGCAATTCCCCACCTCGATAGAGTGCTTGACTCATCTCTCCACCTACCCCCCATGCACCGGCATGATTGGTAAAAGCATCAAAAAAACGAGTCCCTCCGCCTGATAAAGATCCGCTCAAAGAAAACTTTGGATACATATCAGCAACAGAAACACCAATCTCGGCAACAGCAGCATGCAAATCAGCCTCTGCGGCAATAATATCGGGGCGCCTCCTCAATAAATCAGACGGTAACCCCATCGGAATATCTGGCATCTTGCCAAACACGGATCCGCTAGGCATCCTCAACGATAGATTTGCCAGATAAGAGCCGAGCAAAATACTCAACGAATTCTTAGAGGCTTTCATATTTGCCTCTAAAATAGGCAAATTCCCCTCCGTACTAGCCACTTGAGAAATAGCTTGTTGCCAATCGAGATCTGCCGCGAATCCAACCCTCTTGCGATTACGCACAATCTCTTTTGTCCGTTTTTGAATATCAAGTTGCTCACGAGCAACACGCAACTGCTCACAATTGGCAATCCAAGTAAAATAAGTAATCGTCACCTCAGCCAACAATGCAGTCCTCACAGCAAGAGCATTCGCCTCAGATGAGAGCAAATTAGCCTCAGCTGCCTCAATGGCACGGCGATTCCCACCAAAAACATCAAGTTCCCACGACATATTCTCTGAATGCGAAAAGCTCCCCCTTGAGGATGAATCCGTCAGTCCAGTCAAAGAAGACCGAGTCGCCCCTACCCCTGCACCAAGGGTAGGCAATAAAGTTGCACCAGCAATCTTGGCAGAGGCACGAGACTCTCTGACACGTAGCAAAGCAATCCTCATATCAGGATTATCCGATACTGCCTTATTAATCAACGACGTCAATTGAGAATCACCAAAAATTCCCCACCATTCGCGCAAATCATTCATACTGGCATGAGGGGGTACATTTGATGACCACGTCGCAGGTAAATCATTCCCTGGCTTTTGGAAATCAGGACCAACCATACACGAACTCATCATCACTAATGAGACAAGCACAAGAGGGGATACAGAAACTATAGGGAAACAACGCATCATAAAAAATAAGGAAAAAGTAAAAAATCATTCATGTCGGAGAGCATCAATCGGATCCATCTGTGAGGCTTTCCATGCAGGATACCATCCAAAAACGCATCCAATAAATGCAGAGACACCAACAGCCAGCAACATTGCCTCTGGCGCCGTCGCCACAGGCCATTTAAGAAAGTGACCCACAATCATCGACACACCACGCCCGACCACAATGCCAATCGCCCCACCAGCGAGACATAGAATAATCGCCTCTAACAAAAATTGGCTCATAATATCATTAGGACGAGCCCCAACTGCCATACGTAGCCCAATCTCACGCGTACGTTCCGTCACCGACACCAACATAATATTCATGATACCGACACCGCCAACAACCAAAGAAATCATCGCTACAACTAACAATAAATTAGTCATCACCTGCGTTGTCGAGCTCATCACGCGAGAAATCTCCGCCATATCCCAGATACGAAAATCATCCTCCTCATCCTCTTGCAAGCGATGTCGTGCCCTCAATAATGCTGTAATCTCCGCAACACTCTCCGCCGAGCGATCGGGATTGGCAATCTCAACCATAATATTCTCCACCGTCTTAAATCGACGAGGATGGGGTACATTCTTATACGGCTCCTTATCACTAGGCGCATAATAATTCACCGAAGAACTGGCAAAAATATCTGCTCGTGGACGAGATGACGAGGTCGTAGTAGATGACGTTGCCGTAGTAGATGATCCCCCCAAGCCTTGCAATCGGGCTCTGACACTCGTCCACGGCATCACCACAATATCATCCTGATCTCGTCCCATCATATTCGCGCCCTTTTTCTTAAGCACGCCAATCACCTTAAACGACACATTCTTAATACGGATATCCTTACCTACTGGAGATTCACCTTGGAACAATTCATTAACAATCGTTTGCCCCAATAAACAAACACGGCGAGCCCCAGCCACATCATTTTCGGTAAAGGGATTCCCCTCCATCATCTCATACCAATCTCGAGCCTTTAAGTAATCAACACTTCCGCCTTCGATTGAGCCAACATTCCAGTTTTTATTCCCGTAAATCACCTGCCCCCCCGTCCTCATTACAGGTGTCGCACGAACAACCGTCACACACTCACGGGCAATCGCCTCACAATCACTTGGGGTCAGTGAGGCGCGTCCCCCAGCCCCTGACTTCACCCCACTTTTCGTAATAGATCCAGGGCTAACATTCAACGTATTCGCCCCCATTGAGGCAATTGTACTCCTAATTTGATCTGTCGAGCCACGACCAATCTCCATCATCGCAATCACGGCAGCAATCCCAATAATAATCCCAAGAATCGTCAATGCCGCACGCATTGGATTACGAACCAAAGCACGAAGACACGTTTTAAGAAGAGGGAAAAATTTCATACCTCCTCCTTATCTAACATATTCGACACACCCTCATTAATACGACCATCCACCATATGAATCGCATGATCAGTAAATGCAGCAATCTTAGGATCGTGCGTGACGAGAATCACAGTAATCCCCTTTTCCCGATTGAGTGACTTAAACATATTGAGAACCTCTCGTGACGTCACCGAGTCCAAATTCCCCGTTGGCTCATCCGCCAGCAAAATATTAGGATCATTGATCAACGAACGCGCAATGGCAACACGTTGCTGTTGCCCGCCAGAAAGTTGCGCTGGCGTATGATCCATACGATCATCCAACCCAACAATATGCAATAATTCAACCGCTCGATCCCTAATCTCACGCATCGTCAACCCGGGATGACGATAAGCAGCTGGCATCATCACATTCTCTAAAGCCGAAGTACGCGACAAAAGATTAAAATTCTGAAAAACAAACCCAATCCGTTGATTACGAAGCATGGCTCTCTCGTTGGCATTCGCCTTTGCCACATCTTGCCCTGCAATAATATATTGCCCTGCACTAGGACGATCGAGACACCCCAAAATATTCATCAAAGTCGATTTGCCAGAACCAGATGCCCCAGTCAAAGAAACAAACTCACCCTCATCAATATCAAGAGAAATCCCCTTGAGCACCTCAAGATCAATCTCTCCAAGATGGTATACTTTCGTAATATCGCGCAATTGAATCACAAATAAAATCCCTTCACTATTATTGAGTTATCAATACAAACCGCAGCATCATGGATGCGGGGGAGCACCATCTTGACTCCGTTTCTTATTCTTATTGCGTGCAGGCATCTTAGGAACAAAAGGATTATTGGTATCAGCGCTACTAGCAGATGCACTCGTACTCACCCCATCCTCATTGAGCCGAGAAGCATTCAAAACAATGGGCACCCCCACCTTTAATCCTGAACCAAAAATAGGAGTCACCATCCCATTACTCTCACCAGCCTCCACATCAAGAGGGACGACGTAATTACCTCGCTGCTCCCAAACAATCGCCCTTGTACGAGACTTCCCACTCGGCACAATCGAATCGGTGGGGAGACGTTTCTCCAACTTACTCAAATACTCATCCTTCACCGTAGGATCAATCATATCTAAGCTAGGCGTATAACGCAAAGCCGCATTGGGCACAACAAACGTATCCTTCAAATCCTCAACAATAAAATTCACATCCGCCGTCAAATAAGGCAACAAAACTTTCTTAGGATTAAGCGCATCAACCTCGACGACATAAGTCACCACATTCGAGGTCATCGTCGCATTCAGACGAATCTTATTAACCGTCCCCTCAAACTGTCGCCCGGGGAAAGCCTCAACGCTAAATACCACCTTTTGCCCTCGATAAATACTCCCAATATCCGCCTCATTCACCGCAGCCAACACCTGAACATGACTCAAATCACGAGCAATCAAAAATAAACTAGGCGCACTCATACTCGACACCACCGTCTGACCAATATTCACCAAACGATTCACAATCACCCCATCAACAGGTGAGACAATACGCGTATAAACGCGATTACGCATCTCCTTCTCCAGAGAAGCCTTCGCCGACTTCAGCGACGCCTCAGCCTGTGCTAGAGACGCGACAGACATATCCACCTGTGCTTGAGCTGCTTCCTCATCAGAAATATATTGTTCATAGCTTGATTGAGACAACGCATCGCCAGCTCCCAAACGCTCGGCACGCTCTCGATCGCGAGCCATCTGAGCATGCTTCGCCTTGGATTGAATAATATTGGCTCGACTACTCACAATATTAGCCTCAGCCTGCGCAACTGCCGCCTCAGCTTTCTTAATATCGCTCTCCACAAGCACATCATCAATACGAGCCAAAAGTTGCCCAGACTTCACCTCGCTTGAATAATCAACCGTCTTCCCCTCAGCATCCTTACCAAACTCAAGAATAATCCCACCAACCTGAGCGCCGACATCCACAAGCTCTTCAGGAACAACAGTCCCCGTTGAATCAATCGTTAACCTTAAATCAGATTTACTCAAAGGGCTCACCCGATAATCAATCTTCACCTCCTCCTCACTCCGCCATAAATTCCACCCCCACCAAACACCCCCTAAAACAACAAGCACAATAATGATTTTTAACAAACCTTTCACAACAAAACTATACGCCCGTACAAAGAAAAAGTTGCAGGAAATTTTCAAAAACTTTCTGCAACTTAGATCAACCCTCCAGCAATACCTCAGAGCTACCGCCCATCAGGCTTCGTCAAATAAGGGATAATCTGATCCTTCACCTCATCAATCAAATACACCGCCCCTGCTGGAGACAGATGATCGTCGTCTTTGTATAGTAAAACATCACCCTTTTTATCCACATACCCATCTCCCTCAAGAAAAGGCTTTGCGGCATCAATGACGATCGCCAAATGATCATCCTGTAGCCTCTTCAATACATCTAAAACAAATTTCTGCCGTTCATAATAAATATCTAAACTTGTTTTATTTGTCAATAATTTGGATTCTTTTAATCCAAATCGATATAATCTCCAATAAAAATCAGGAGTATAATATTCACGCTCAGGAATCGATGAAAATAAAATCACTTGCTTTCCTGCATCCTTTAACTGTTGGCAAGTGTTCCTCAATCCTTTTTCAAAAAACTTGAGATTTTCTTCAACAGTTTTTGCTGATATTGTCCTCTCCTTCAAATAGTATAAAGAAAGAGGCAATAACCTATGACTTTCCTGTTTTCCCATTCCACATCCTAAAGCGTTGACTCCCCAACGAGAAACTAACAAAACAGTAGAAATCTTTTTATTTTGAATAAGCCATTGGCTCAAAGCATTCATTTCATCACCTGTGTCCATAATTTCATTTTTTCTTGACTTATGCCGAGAAATTCCGGAAAGCAAATTAGAAAAAGAAGAATCATATAATCCATTAATTCCTATTTTTTTAGATAATTTATTAATACCTGGTGCCACCGCCATTGCATGGCTGTCTCCACAAAGAATAAAAGAAGGAGATGAAAAGCCATTTCCAAGTTTGATCAATCGAGGTGAAATAGATAAATCATTCTTCAAATCTCCTCCAGAATAAGATTCACCTTTCCAATATTCAATATTTGCATAATATTGATTATCCCTCGGATAAAAATAATTTTTTATGAAATTAGATTTAAATAAGAATAAAGAAATCGATCCAATGATTAAACATATAACTAGAGTCGCAGAAAGAGTAATCGCAGGAGAATACGATTTATTTTTGCGAATGGGGGTCTCTACAAATCTCCATGAGGCGTAAGCTATACTAAAGGATAAAATGAGTATTCCTAAATAATCAATCAGATTATTTTCACCAAAAGTACAATATGTCCAGTATACAATAATTGGCCAATGCCATAAATAAAGCGAATACGATATCTTTCCGATTCCGACAAAAACACGACTTTCCAGAATCTTTTTACTCCATAAGTTGGCGCCAAATTTAATCAATAAAACCGTTCCTAATAC
>JAVXPO010000023.1:0-28521 GCA_036644695.1 Akkermansia sp.
ACCGGAAAATGAATGATATTAGATCAAAAACTGGTAAATTTACTTCTTTAATTTTGCCATACAATGTTTATAATCAACGTTCTATTTCTTACCTGAAAACGAAGGAGAGCTACAAATGGCAATTGTCCAATTTGGTTGCCTTTTTGCGCATGAATATGTTCGTGAAGATTAATTTATGCCAGGAGTGAGTCTAAATCACTCTATTTTTACCAATAAATAAAAACACAAATCCGTAGTGAGGCGATTTGCTCACTACGGATAAAAAGTGATCTTACTTACCGCTAGGTAACCCTAATGTCGCATCAGATACACCATCATTGGTTGATGGAGCAGAAGGTGTGAGCGATTTTTGCGCGGGTAGAATTTTTGTAGGATTATCTACGTCGAGTAAATCTTCACGAGAGGGGACACCAAAGGGTTGAGTCACAAACGAGCTATCGGGGAATTTTTCGCTAAGCTCTGCGTAGTAACGTCCAGCTGCCTCAGAATCACCTTTTGCCTGAGCAAGATCACCGAGAGATAAATATGCCACAGGGGTATAAATCGATGAGCCACTATTCAAAACGGCTTCAAATTGCTTGCTCGCCTCTTCATTTTTACCCACGCTCATATAATGGCACCCGAGGATGAAGGAGGCCTGAGCCCGAAATTCTTCTGTAGGTGCCGTTTGGATGAAGGCGAGCATTTGCTGATTGCCTTCATTTTCTTTACCCTGCGCCCATAAGGCTTGTGCCTTCATATACGATGCTGTGACGGCTGCCTTGGTCGAGGGGTATTGGGTCAGTACATTATTGAGCTTTTCGGAGTTGAGCTTCCCGTCTTTCTCAAAGGCGGCGACAAGTTCAGCGCCTGCTTTGTGATTTTTATCTTTTATGACGCCATTATAGACAATACCGCTACCGACAAGCACACCGAGGGCAAGGACGATGACGATAATCTTTTTATGATTTCTATCGAGGAATTGCTCGTGCTTGGCGGGGCCTATTTCAATTTCTGCAATGGGACGGACATCGCCCAAGGGGGGCAGAGCAGAGGCATCATTGTTCTTGGAGTATTTGTTCATATCTGACAAGGGGGTATTAGTGGGATTCTTGGTAAAATTGCAATGAGGGGTTCATTCTTCTCCGGTATGCTCGGATAATTGCCTTGAGTCTCGTAGACCCAAGTTTCGATAAATTTGGCGTGTTGCGCTTGATTGATTCAAGGTGTAAAAGTGGATTCCGTCAACGCTATTATCCAATAATTCCGCACATTGTGTCGATGCGTATTGAATGCCGACCTCGCGAATGGACTCTGTATCCTGCCCAGCACGCTTGAGTGCTTTGAGTAATTTAGCTGGGAAGCAGGTGCCTCCAGAGAGCTCAGCCATGCGTTTGAGCCCGGAGAGGCTCGTGATGGGCATAATGCCAGCAAGGATGGGGATTTTTACCCCAGCCAATAAACAACGCTCCCGATAATCAATAAAGGCATGATTATCAAAAAACAATTGGGTGCAGATATAATCAGCACCTTCATCAACCTTTGCCTTGAGATAATCCATCTCCAGCAAACGGTTAGGCGTTGCTGGATGTCCCTCGGGAAATCCTGCGACACCAATGCGAAAGCCACCCTGAGGGTGTCTGCCGGCATCATTAAATGCTCGAATAAATTTTACTAATTCGCCAGCATGTTGAAAGGCATCAGCAGAGCGATCATCGCCTACTGCCCCCTTTCCCTTAGGGGGGTCACCACGCAGGGCAAGGACGGCTCGTACGCCAGCATCAGCATAACGCTCAAGGATGGCAAAAATCTCATCTTTTGCATGTCCCACGCATGTCAGATGGGGCACGGCAGGAATCTCCGTCTCTTGGTGGATGCGAAGCACGACTTCTCTGGTCAATTCGCGAGTTGATCCCCCTGCTCCATAGGTAACACTTACGAAATTCGGGAAAAACTGCTCTAACTCCTTGACGGTGTCAAAGAGTTGTTGCATGGACTCCTCATTTTTCGGAGGGAAAAACTCAAAGGAAAAGCTCGGTCCGTTCTGATGAAATAGCAGATTGTCAGATTGCACGATACAAACTTATTTATTCGGGGTAAAATCAGGTTCCAAAGGAATTGGGGGCAAGTCTTTGGGGAGAGTCGTCGACTTCAAATCTGGCAACTCTGTTTTGACCTCAATTGGAGGAATAATAACCTCGTCATCTTTATTGATATTGCTCTGTGTATCCGAATCAAATAATTCGTTACGTTTGACCTCTCCATCATAGGATCCCGTCGTTGGATCTAGCTCCCCAACTTTTAAGAATACAAAAATCGAGCCTTTTCGGCGTATTGCCAACTCTTGTCCATTGGTGAGATTCGGTTGACCTATGGGCTGAAAGATTAAAAGGTTATTATTTTTATCATAAGCAACGACCTTTCCGACCATTTTTGCATCTGATACCTGATTGATTGTCCTTTGCTTATTGTCTGTTGCTTCTGCTGTTTTTTGGGCGAGCAAAGCACTCTCTTCTTGCGCGAGTTGTTTCTCTTGGCGCATGCGATCGAGCTCTTTTTCCAATTGTTGCTCGCGCGTCAAATTTTGAGCGCCATTTTTAGCAAATGAGGGCATGGGGGGCATCCCTTGCTTAGGGTTGACAAGAGCTGGATTCGTAGCACTTGTGTTATCAATTGGGGGTAGCCCTTGACTTTGTCTCATTTGAGCTAGCTCTAACTCTTGTTGCTTGAGCTTGAGCTGGAGGTCAGACATTGCTTGTTGAGCTCTTACATCAGATAAATCTTGTTGATTTTTCAGATATAATCCCCCTAGAGCGCATAACGCCACCAAGAGAACGGATAAAACGATAATTCTCGATTTGTTCATAATATAATCATGATAAAATAGTCTCTAATCTCTGGGAGGGGTACCCCCCAGGAGATCAATAAGAGTAGTTCAAATAAAACTGGAATTGTCCGCCTTTGTCAATGGCATTACCTGTTTTGACAGGAATAGCGTAGTCAACCGCCAACGGACCTATTGGCAAGTTCAAACGAAGACCAATCCCGTAGTCAGATGCCCATGCGTCACCTTTGAATTCAAAAGCTTTTTCATGAACAAAACCGATATCGTAGAAGAAGGCAACGCGGACTTCTTCAATAACCGGAATGCTGTATTCAAACTGACAGAAGAAGGACGATTGCCCCCCCATGGTCTCATCACCACTAATCGTACTATCGTAAGGTCCCACATCACGGAATCGGAACCCGCGCAAATTATAAGGTCCCCCCAAATATTCGCGTTCAAAGATGGGTACATCGTTATCTTGGTTGATACCTTGTACTGTTGCCATCCCGGCATTCACACTAAAGATGGTGTCCCATTTGAGATTCCAATAATACGAGCCATTGATGCCCATGTTATAGGTTTTAACGTCGCCGCCAAGCCCCGAGTATCCGCCAAGGGCTTCAAATTTGCCGCCTTTACGAGGGAAGATTTGAGCATCTCGGCTATCATAGAGATAGGATAGCTCTACGTGACTACGGTTATATACTCCGTCTTGAGCTCTAAAGAAAGAGGGAGCATCACCATTCGCAGCAATATCATAACGCTCAAGCCTATACTCTAACTTAACTGAGTCAAGGTCACCCAGAGGCTTCCTTAAGGACAGGGCGACACCATAGTTTTGCTGGTCGTAATAATCAGAAAAGTACGAGGAGTTGCTGTAGAAAATTTCTGTACCAAATGAGAGCTTTTTATCGAGGAACCATGGGTCAACCCATGAGACGCTCACGTCTTGAGTTTCAAAACCGACACGTCCATTGACGGCAAATCGTTGCCCCCCACCAACAAAGCTACCCCAATCGTATAAATCAAAGTTGGATTGGGTCACACCAGCAAAAAGATATACACTCTCAATGGAAGAGAAGGCTACACCGAGATTCAAGCTCCCCGTGCGTTTCTCCTGGACTTCAATATTCACATCGCGGTACCCAGGACGAGAGGATGAGGTTTGAGAAACATCCACTAAATCGTAATACCCAAGATTCTGTAATCTCTTTTGAGCTGTCTCTAAGTCCACCGAGTTCATCGGGTCATTGGATTGCAAAGGCAATTCACGGCGAATCACATAATCCTTTGATTTATTATTGCCAATAATATTGATATTCCCGACGCGATAAGGGTTTCCCTCTTCAACCTGATAGACAATATCAATCAAGCCCCCCTTACTCGTCGTACCCGCCTCACGAATATCGGGGGTCACCTTTGCATCAGCATAGCCACGAGATCCATAATAACGGCGAATCATCGTCACGTCATCTGCTACCTTTTTAGCCGAATAGGTATCACCATTATAGAGGCTCAAGCCAGGAATCAGCTCTGCTGCCGTAAAGACCTTCGTTGGCCCAAAGGCAATTTGATTAACCTTGTACTTGATGCCTTCATCGATAGTGACTTTCAAGTTCATGGTTATCTTCTTACCTTTGCCAAAATAATCTTGTTTAACATTGGCGAGACGTGCTCTCAAATACCCCTTGTTGCGATAAAAGTTCACTAATTCCGCTAAATCATCCTCTAACTGCTCACGATCAATACGCCCCGATTTAGTAATCCAAGTCAACCAACCACGTTCTTTGGTTTTCATGACCTGACGAAGTTCTTTTGAGTCAAAATGGGTGTTCCCCTCAAAATCAATATTGACGACATTGGTCTCTCTGCCCTCTTGGATGTCAAAAATCAAATCAACGAAGCCTGATCGTTCCGTCTTTTTAAAATGGTAACGAATCACCACATCAGGATAGCGAGCTTCTTGATAATAAGTTCTCAAATTGGCAAGTGCCGTATTGATTGCCTTATCGCTGAGCACCTGCCCACCAATCAATTTTGTTTCTTCAGAGAGGTCGCTTTCCTTAAAGGCAGATATACCCGTAAATCCCACACCCCCTAAAAGCTGTTGTGCAGTAATGGCAAAAACAACGCGCACTTGATCCCCTACGGGCTCAGCAGATACAGTCGTCATCCCAGAGACCAAGCCCTTATTGATCAAACGTTCCAAGTCCCTATTGACAATCTCAGACGAATATTTGCCACCAGACTTGGTTGCCAACATGTCGATGATGCGACTTTTATCCACTGTCTGATTTTGTCCTACATAACGAATGACAACCTCCGCGATTGGCTTGCCCTCATAAGAGACATTCCCTGCGCCAAAAATACCAAGTCCTGTATTTGGACCTAATTCTTTCATCACCTGCTCGGGGGTCATAATCGTACCATCCCCCATTGATGGTGGTGAGGACATCGGCGTGGCAATCTCTGCTGATGGAGTGGTTGTTTCCCCTGGTGTAGGTGTAGGTGTAGGTGTAGGAGCTGGAGCTGGAGTAGCGACTTTAGTTGGAGGAGTAGACGCCTCAGTTGAGGAGGTAGCTACTTTGTCAGCAGCATCTTTAGTAACATCTTGAGCAAAGGCAGCTCCAGTCATCAATAATCCAGATGCAATGATAGTTGGCAACGCCAATGCGCGAGAAGAGGGAGAATGAGCCATAAATTTTAAAGTCAATACTCGACCGATAAAGCCCTTTTCACTGCTCGGAGTCAAGGAATGATTCCCAGAACACGCATTTTTATCAATCAATTGTGTCATTGCCAGTCAAGATTCTTGCCATATCGCCTCGATATTCCTAGTCTCCCCCGACTGGACATCTGCGAAATTCTTTTGCAGTTCTCCTCAAGAACATCTTATTCACGCCTCAAATTATGGATATTACCGTTGAGATCAAACCAGACTGCACTGCCTCTTTGACTGCTGTCGTACCTGCCATCGACGCGACTGCTTGTCGCGCCATCCTCGTTGCTCGTTATGCTTCTCGTGCCTCTATTCCTGGCTTTCGCCAAGGTAAAGCACCCCTTGCTCTTGTTGAGAAACGTTATGCTAAAGAAATTGGAGAAGAACTAAGCGACGCTTTATTTGAGGATGTCTCTACGGAAGCTCTCAAGCAAAATCCAAACTTAAAGGTTTTGGACTTTGGCGAATCTAATGAAACCTGGGGAGAGGACGGATCGTATCACGTCTCCTCATCGTTAATCATCGTTCCTGACTTCCAACTCCCCGAGTACAAGGGCATCGAAATTACTGTTGGCTCTGATGAAGTCAGCGATGAAGAGTTTGATGAGGCTCTCAATGACCTTGCTAAACGGCTCGCTGAATTTAAAGAAACAGACCGTGCTGCCAATGACGGCGACATGGTCATCATTGACTTCACTACCACACTTGATGGCAAACCTGTCGCTGAAGCGGTCGGCAAACCTGTCGGCTTCCTCGAAGGCCGTCAAGATCAATGGATGAAAGTTGAAGAAGACGGCTTTATCCCAGGATTCGGAGAAGGTCTCAAAGGACTCAAAGCTGGCGATACAAAGGATATTGAGGTCACGCTCAATGAACAATTCCCCGTTACCGATCTTGCAGGCAAAACAATTGTATTTAAGACAATTGCCAAGGAAGTACGCGAACAAATCATCCCTGAGTTTAATGAAGCCCTTGCGGAACGCATCATGCCAGGCAAGACGATTGATGAAATTAAAACCCGCATTCGTGAAAATCTAGGCAACATGAAAAAAGCTGAAATCGACAACGACAAAGCAGATCAAATTACAGAAAAACTTGCTGATGCCATCGACTTCCCCTTGCCCGATTCGTTAGTAGAACGTGAAGCCGTTGGTATCACGCAACAAAAAATCCAGCAGATTATCAATTCGGGCTCTGTCCCAGCTGACTTGGAAACCAAACTTGACTCACTCCAAGAAGAAAATAAAAAAGAAGCCGCTCGCAACTTGAGAGTCTTCTTTATGCTCCAAGAAATTGGGCGCGCTGAACAAATCGCTATTTCTGACCAAGAGCTTTTTGCTGAAATCTACAGACTCGCAGAAAAGGCTAAAAAGAATGTCAAAACCTATGCTCGCGAGCTCCAAAAAGAAGGTCGCATTCAAGGTATTCGCATCAGCTTGCTGACAGCCAAGGTACTCGACTTCCTCGTTAAAGAAGCCAAAATAACCGTATCTGCCAAGTAAAGTACATCTAAGCACTTTTACATGGGGGAGAGGAGGGCATTGCCCCTCTGCTCCCCTTTTTTCTCGACTCATCTCGAGAATATCGAATAAAAATCACGATTCTCATTATCACAGTATGTACGACACCTCAATACAACCCACTCAATCCATTCCAAATAACGATATGAAATCCTATTATGTCCCCATTGTCGTCGAGCAAGATGGCCGAGGAGAAAGATCCTTTGACATCTACTCACGCCTCCTCAAAGACCGCATTATTTTCATCGGTGACGCCATTGATGACAACATGGCAAATGCCGTCATTGCTCAGTTATTATTCCTGCAAATGGCAGACCCAAAAAAGGATATCCATATCTATATCAACTCCCCCGGGGGATCAGTCACAGCAGGGCTCGCTATCTATGATACGATGCAGTTTGTCTCGTGTGACATCAATACGTATTGCTTAGGGATTGCTGCCTCGATGGGGTCTGTCCTTTTGGCAGCGGGCACCAAAGGCAAACGCTTTTGTCTCCCCAACGCGCATGTCATGATTCACCAAGTCTCTGGTGGCGCTCAAGGTGCTGCGCCTGATGTGGAACGCACCATCAATTTTATGTTTAGTTTAAAAAAGAGACTCCTTGACATCCTCGCTAAGCATACAGATAAAACTGCTGAACAAGTCGATAAAGACTCTGACCGCGATAATTACATGACGGCAGAAGAAGCTGCCGCCTATGGACTCGTCGATCAAGTGCTGACTCATCACAATATCGAAAAAAGCGACAGCAAATAAGTCTGAATCGACACACCCACATCACTAGCCTTTATCATGACTGATACAAAAAAAGGAGAAACTCATTGTTCCTTTTGCGGAAGAGACGAGACTCAAATCGCAAAATTACTCCAAGCCGCCCCATCGATTGCGATCTGCAATGAATGCGTCGAGGCGGCCTCTGCCTTGCTCATTCGAGATATTGGCAAAGCCGAAGCGGATCGTCTCGCTAATATCATCCAACACTATCAGCCAGATTCACTCAAACAAGGCAATGGCGCGGGAGATTCTCAGCAAAAAGATGAGGAAGCAGAAGCCGTTGCCGATGCAGAGTTCCTAAAAAAACACGTCCCTGCCCCAGCTGAAATCAAGGAAGCTCTCGATAGTTATGTCATTGGGCAAAATCGAGCAAAAAAAGTTCTCTCTGTTGCCGTCTACAATCACTATCAACGCTTACGTCAAAATGCATCTTCCTTTGATGACCATGAGGAGGATTTTACCGATGTCGAGATTGAAAAGTCCAACATTTTATTAGCAGGTCCCACTGGTTCGGGCAAAACACTCCTAGCCAAAACCTTGGCTCGCGTGCTCGATGTCCCATTTTGTATCGTCGATGCCACTACCTTGACCGAGGCAGGGTATGTAGGAGAAGATGTGGAAAATACCATCCTACGCCTCTTACAAGCAGCAGACTTTGACGTAGCAAAAGCAGAGCGCGGTATCATCTACATTGATGAAATTGATAAAATCGGACGCAAAACACAAAATGTCTCCGTCACTCGTGATGTATCGGGGGAAGGAGTGCAACAAGCACTCTTAAAAATCATTGAGGGCACCGTCTGCAACATCCCCCCTAATGGCGGACGTAAACACCCTAACGAAAAATATATCAAGGTCAACACAGAGAAAATCCTCTTTATCTGTGGCGGAGCCTTCGTCGGACTTGAGGACATCATCCGCAAAAGACTCGGCTCCGCGCAAATGGGATTTGGTGCCATTGAGTCAAATCGCAATAGGAAAGAATACTCTGAAGAGGAAGTCCTCGCACAAGCTTTACCCGAGGACTTTTTCTCCTTTGGCATGATTCCAGAGCTCGTAGGACGACTCCCCATCTTTAGTGCATTAACCACTCTCGACGAAGCTCAGCTCATCGAATTGTTAACGAAACCTAAAAATGCCCTCGTTAAGCAATATCGGAAATTACTCGCTCTGTCAGAAGTCAAGCTAGTCGTCAACCAAGATGCCCTCTCTGCCATGGCAAAAAAAGCCATTGATCGTGGGACGGGAGCTCGTGCGCTACGCTCCATCTTTGAGCATCTCATGCTCGATATCATGTTTGACATCCCCTCCATGGACGATGTCCACACCGTCACCATCGATGCCGAAGTCGTCAATGGCGCAAAGACACCAATCATCGGCACTCAACAAAAAAAGATTGCTTGAGCCCAGCCTCTCACAACGAGCACCAACTCTAACTGATTTACGTCGCCGTCTATCATGGACTACTTCACCGTACTTGCCATTGAATCATCCTGCGACGAAACTGCAGTCGCCATCCTCAAAGCACCACGTCTGGCGGGCAAAAATGAGGGAGCCTCACCCGAAGCTCCCGTTTTGCTCACCTCGATTATCTCCACTCAAATTGCCATTCATCGGCAACACGGTGGCGTGGTGCCAGAGCTAGCCTCTCGCAATCACTCAGCTGACCTACCACACGTCATCAGACAAGCCTGCCATGAGGCAAAGCTCAGCCCTAACGAGGTAGATGTCTTTGCTGCCACATCAGGACCTGGTCTCGTCGCAGCTCTCCTCGTAGGCAACAGCACTGGTAAAGCTCTCGCTTTAGCTACAGGCAAGCCCTATATTGCCGTTAATCACCTTGAGGGGCACCTCCTATCCCCCTTTATCACTCATGCAGAAGAGCCCCCCCCTCACTTGGCGCTTGTCGTCTCAGGTGGACATACCCTCTTTATTGACGTCAAAGAATTTGGCAACTACGACCTCATCGGGAGATCTCAAGACGATGCGGCAGGAGAGGCCTTTGACAAAGTCGGTAAAATGCTCGGTCTCCCCTACCCGGGAGGGCCTGAAATTGATGCAAGGGCAAAATCAGGCAACCCTACTGCCTTTAATTTTCCACGCGGACTCATCAAGCAAGACAATTTGGACGTTTCTTTCTCTGGTCTCAAAACCTCCGTTCTCTACACCCTCCCAAAAATCACAAAAACGGGCAACCCAGCTGAATTATCCGAGCAAATGCTCAACGATCTCTGCGCATCCTTTCAACAAGCTGTCATTGATGTGCTTTGCTCAAAAGCAATGAGAGCCCTCAAACAAACGGGGCATCACACCCTTGCCCTATCGGGAGGCGTCTCCTGCAATTCTGCACTACGCACTCAATTACAAGCCTACTGCGATAAAAATAATATCCAGCTCATCCTCCCCAAAAGCATCCATACAACCGACAACGCCGCTATGATTGCCTACGCTGCCATGCTCCATGCGAGACATGGTCAATACGATTCACTCAATCAAGATGTCAATCCCAACCTCCGACTGACACAAAATCTTAATAGAAGCAAAATTGATCGAAATTATTAACAACATGCTTGTCTTAAGGGAAAAAGAAAGAATTTTTATCATCATAAAAAAAGAATTTTTTAGTTCTTTCCCGATTGAGGTTGACATCCATCGCATAATTTTCTAACTTTTCCCCCGCTTTTCGTCAGATACCAAAGAGGGAGGATAATCATATCCGCTTGAACCGACAGTTTGGGCGGGATCAACATCCCAAATTGGCATCTGTAAAAAGCAAAAGAAGAAATAACATGCTTCTGTAGCTCAGGGGTAGAGCGCATCCTTGGTAAGGATGAGGTCGCGGGTTCAATTCCCGCCAGAAGCTCCACTTCTTGCTAGACCAAAGCAGCCCAAACCAAAAAATATCATGGCCAAAGAGCAATTCCAGCGCACTAAACCCCACGTTAACGTGGGCACGATCGGTCACGTTGACCACGGCAAAACATCCTTGACTGCCGCCATCACCACCGTACTTTCCAAGCAGGGCTTCAACAGCACCGCTAAGAAGTACGACGAAATCGACGCAGCCCCAGAAGAAAAAGAACGCGGTATCACCATTTCCACAGCACACGTGGAATACGAAACAACCAATCGTCACTATGCACACGTTGACTGCCCTGGGCACGCCGACTATGTAAAAAACATGATTACAGGTGCTGCCCAGATGGACGGCGCTATTCTCGTTGTATCCGCAGCAGACGGTCCTATGCCACAAACCCGTGAGCACATCTTGCTCGCTCGTCAGGTTGGCGTTCCTGCTGTCGTTGTATTCATGAACAAGTGCGACCTTGTCGATGACGCAGAACTCATCGAACTCGTCGAAATGGAAATCCGCGATCTCCTCTCCTCTTACGAATTCCCTGGCGACGAAATCCCGATTATCTCTGGTTCCGCCGTTAAGGCTCTCGAAGGCGACGAAGCTTACGAACAAAAGATCATCGATTTGATGGCAGCCGTTGATTCCTACATCCCTGAACCTGTTCGTCCAGTCGATCAACCTTTCCTCATGCCTGTTGAAGACGTGTTCTCAATCTCTGGTCGTGGCACAGTTGCTACTGGCCGTATTGAACGCGGTATCGTCAAGAAAATGGAAGAAGTCGAAATCGTCGGCATCCACGACACCCTCAAAACATCTGTAACGGATATCGAAATGTTCCGTAAGTTGCTTGACGAAGGTCGTGCTGGCGATAACGTAGGTCTCCTCCTCCGTGGTCTCAAAAAAGACGACGTTGAACGCGGTCAAGTAATCGTGAAGACTGGCAGCGTCAAGCCTCACACCAAGTTTACTGCTGAAGTTTACATCCTTTCTAAGGAAGAAGGCGGACGTCACACTCCATTCTTCAACAATTACCGTCCTCAGTTCTACTTCCGTACGACTGACGTAACGGGTATCGTCACCTTGCCTGAAGGCACCGAAATGGTTATGCCTGGCGACAATGTAACGATGAGTATCGAATTGATCACCCCCATCGCCGTCGAAAAATCGATGCGTTTCGCTATCCGCGAAGGTGGTCGTACCGTTGGTGCTGGCCGTGTAGCCGACATCATCGCTTAATCTCATTCACACAAAATGGGCTGCAGAGCGCATCTGTACCCTTGGTCATGTTGAAGGTGTCTCACGGATGAGGCACCTTCAATATACCGAAAAAAAGAAGAAATCAACAGGGTAGTAGTTCAATTGGTAGAGCAGCGGTCTCCAAAACCGCAAGTTGTGAGTTCGAGTCTCCCCTACCCTGCCACTTTTCTTCAAAAATAAGAATCCCCCATATAGCATGTTTCGTAGAATTTCTCAATTCATCGCCGGAATTAAAGGCGAACTTAAAAAAACGACCTGGCCTTGGGAGAGCGATCCTAAAATCACAGGTTTTAAAAAATATCGTGAACTTTGGGGCTCCACAATGGTGGTTCTCATTGCAATGATTTTTTTGGGAGCATTTGTTGCCTCCTTTGACGTAATTCTCGCCTACGTGATCAATCACGTCATCAGCTTCACCAGCCAAATCTGACCCCCTTTTATATTTCAATTTTTATGTCTTGCATCCCTGAATCTAAAAAGCAATGGTATGTCATGCACGTCTTGTCTGGCCAAGAAGGCCGCGTGCGTGATCGAATCCTTCGCAAAATCGAGGCAGAGGAATTCGGTGATAGAGTTTTTAACGTTCTCGTCCCCACTGAAATGGTCTCTGAAGTCCGTAATGGAAAAAAGACCGAAACCAAGCGTAAATTTTTCCCGGGATACGTTCTCGTTAACATGGATCTACTCGCACCAGATAGATCACTAAATAAAGAAGTATGGTATTTCATGCTTCAAACTGATGGTGTTATTGGATTTGCTGGATCTAAAGACAAACCCATGCCCATGCGCGACAAAGATGTCGAAGCAATGCTTTCCCAAATTCAGGAACGCTCCGACGGTGCTCGTCCGAAAGTCCAATTTGAAGTCGGTGATACCGTTCGTGTCGCCGAGGGTCCCTTCCAAAGTCAAGAAGGCACCATCGAAGAAATCGACCCTGAACGCGGCAAGTTGCGCGTCAGTGTTTCTATCTTCGGTCGCTCGACTCCCGTCGAGCTTGAATACTGGCAAGTGGAAAAGGCATAAATATGCTTGCTTAATTTCCATTTACCGCTAGTATTTTTCTCCCCCGAACATTTTCTCTGCAAACCAAGAAAAACCATGGCAAAAGAAGTAACAAAAATCATCAAGCTTCAGATTCAAGCTGGTGCGGCGAATCCCTCGCCGCCCGTGGGTCCGGCGCTCGGTCAGGCTGGTGTCAACATCATGGCATTCTGTAAGGAATTCAACGCTGCTACTCAAAAGCAAGCTGGCGATATCCTCCCAGTAGTCATCACTGTTTATAAGGACAAATCATTCTCCTTCATCACCAAACAATCCCCGGGAAGCATTCTCCTTAAAAAAGCAGCTGGTATCGCATCTGGCTCTGGAGAACCCAACAAGAAAAAAGTTGCAACGATCACCAAAGCTCAGCTGATGGATGTCGTTAAGACAAAACTCCCCGACCTCAACACCAAAGACCCAGAATGCGCAGCACGCATCCTCCTCGGTCAAGCCCGTCAAATGGGTATTGAAGTTGACGGCATCTAACACCCCCTTAACCGCAGGAGGATTCATCACTGAATCCGAACGCACTGCCAAATAAAAACATGTCTAAGAAACGCAGCAAGCGATATCAAGAAGCAGCCAAGCTCGTCACACCGGACGCTAGCTACTCAGTAAATAATGCCATCGAAGTGATGAAGTCCTTCCCGGCACCTAAGTTCGACCCCTCTGTCACGGTCTCATTTCACTTGACAGTTGACCCTCGTAAATCCGACCAAATGGTTCGTGGTAGTGTTACATTACCCCACGGAACTGGCAAAAACGTCCGCGTTCTTGTATTCGCTCAGGGCGATGCAGCTAAAGAAGCAGAAGAAGCCGGTGCAGAGTTTGTCGGTTTGGATGATCTCATTGAAAAGGTTCAGAACGGATTCCTTGATTTCGAAACGGTTATTGCCAGCCATGACGTCATGAAGAAAATTGCTCGTCTTTCTCGTATTCTTGGACCTCGTGGTATGATGCCTAACCCCAAGACAGGCACCGTCACCAATGATGTTGCCAAAGCGGTTAAAGAAGTCAAAGCAGGTCGAGTCAACTACAAGATTGACAAGAGTGCTAATATCTCGGCTGCTGTCGGTAAGCTCTCCTTCGATAACGAAGCGATTGCAGAAAACATTAAGTCCTTCATCTATTCCATCGTTAAAGCTCGTCCAGCATCTGCTAAGGGTGCCTACATTCAGAGCGCAACTATCTCTTGTGCCATGTGCCCAGGACTCCTTGTCGATACTGTCGAATACGCAAAACTGTAACCTTCACTTGGACACTAGTATACTATGAATCCTGACAAGCGCATCATCATTGACGAGCTTACCGCTCGCATCAACGGTTCACCGTTCTTAATCGTTATTGATTACACAAAGGTCACCGTACCCGAGTTCACCGGACTTCGCGCAAACTTATCCGACCTTGGTGCTCAATGCCACGTTGCAAAAAACAATTTCATGCGTAAGGCTTTGGTTGAAGCTGGCCTCCCCGACATCAGCGAACACCTGAATGGGCAGACTGCTTTCATCACTGGCTCTACCGACATCGTCGGTGCAGCTAAAACCATCAACGCATTCAACAAAACTTCTAAAAAGGCTGAATACAAAATTGCCCTTCTCGATGGTGCTATCCTTAGCGCTGACGACATCAAGGCAATTGGTGATTTGCCCTCTCGCGAAGCTTTGCTTTCCAAACTTCTTGGTACGATCAATGCTGCTGGATCCGCGCTCGCTCGCGTCATCCAAGCATATGTCGACAAAGAAAATGGCACGGAGGAAACTCCTGCCGCCTAAACCACTTGACTGGATGGATAGAGCTGACTATAACACGAGCCCACTCTATCCTGAATCTCCAATGGTCCCATTGTCGGAACTCCGGCCGGAGAACTGAAATGCCAGGAGCCCCTGGCGCGACTTGAACCTACACAAAACACAATAAAATGGCTGATATTAATAAAATCGCAGATGACCTCGGTACGCTTACCATCTTGGAAGCAGCTGAACTCGTTAAACTCCTCGAAGAAAAATGGGGTGTATCCGCAGCAGCTCCCGTAGCCGCCGCATCAGCAGCTCCTACAGAAGCAGCTGAAGAAAAAACAGAATTCAATGTTGAACTCACCGAAGGTGGAGCCAACAAGATTGCTGCCATTAAGGCAGTACGCGAAGTTAAGGCTGGCTTAGGTCTTGCTGAAGCCAAGAAATTGGTTGAAAGCGCTCCTATCGTTATCCTTGAAGGCGTTTCTAAGGAAGAAGCTGAAGCAGCTAAAGCCAAGCTCGACGCAGCTGGTGCCAAAGCTACCGTCAAGTAAGCTCTTTTTGCAGTTTGCGCAGCAGAAGAAGCTTGCCTTCTCCTGCTGCGCTCTCTTGCATCTATTTCATCCCGCTTGATCGACCGGATCTTGCACCTCATTCAGAGTAAGACCCGGTCGGTTCAGCCTTAATTGGATCGAGCCTAAGCATCCAGGCAACAAGGACGCAACCATAACCATCTCCGCACAAGCAGCCCATGTCACAGCGACTCTACTTCGGGAACATCAAGGAAGTCATCGAACCACCGAACCTTATCGAGATTCAACTTCAGTCATACTTCGATTTTCTCCAAAAAGAAATCCCCGCTGGAGAGCGGAAGGATATCGGTCTTCAAAGCGTGATGAAGGAAATTTTCCCCATCAAAAGCTATGACGAAAACATTGAACTTGATTTTGTCTCTTATGAAATTGAAGACTCAAAAGTAAGCGATTACGAATCCATTCGTGCCGGAGAAACCTTCGGTGCATCTCTTCAGGTTAACTTTAAACTGAAGTCGGAAAACGAATCAAAAATCGAAACCGTTTACATGGGAGAACTCCCCATGATGACTAATCGCGGAACCTTCGTCATCAATGGCGCAGAACGCGTGATTGTTTCTCAATTACATCGTTCTCCCGGTATTTGTTTCGAAAGCTCCCAGCATCTTAACGGTAAACTCCTTCACTCATTTCGCATCATCCCCGATCGTGGTTCATGGTTGGAAGTCCAGTTTGATACAAACGACCTCCTCTATGTCTATCTTGACCGTCGTCGTCGTCGTCGTAAATTCCTCGCAACCACCTTCTTGCGTTATTTGGGCTTTAAGACCAATCGCGACATCATTGATCAATTCTATGATATTAAGAAGTTAACGCTATCGGAAGATCTGACAGAAGAAGAACTCACCAATATTGTTGCAGTTGATTCCATCATCAAAGATGACAAGACCATCGTCAAAGCGTTTGACGCTATTACGAAGGGAGTTGTCTTACAATTGCTCCAGTTTGATATTAAAGAGATTGATGTCATCGAACAGGCTGAGGGTGATGTGCTCATCAAAACTCTTAAAAAAGACCCTGCTTATGATGAAGAATCTGCTCTTAAGGAAATCTATAAACGCTTGCGTCCTGGCGACCCCGCTACGGCAACTCAATCAAAGACTCTCCTCAACAGACTCTTTGGTGACCCCAAAAAATATGATCTCACTCGTGTAGGTCGTTACAAGATTAACCAAAAGTTAGGTCTTAACACCCCACTTGACGTGCGTCTCATGACCTCTGAGGATTTCCTCTGCGCTCTGAAATACCTCTTGAAGCTCAAGAAGGGTGAAGGCGTGGTCGATGACATTGACCACTTGGGTAGCCGTCGTGTACGTGCCGTTGGCGAATTGATGGCAAATCAATGCCGCGTGGGTCTTGCCCGCACAGAACGTCTCGTCAAGGAACGCATGACTCTCATTGATCAAAATATTGAAGGTGTCACCCCCAGCAAACTCATCAACCCTAAAGCGTTGAGTGCTGTTGTTCGTGACTTCTTTGGTCGTTCTCAATTGAGCCAATTCATGGATCAGATCAACCCGCTTGCCGAGTTGACCCACAAACGCCGTCTCTCTGCTCTCGGGCCAGGAGGTCTTAATCGTGACCGCGCTGGCTTTGAAGTACGAGACGTACATCCCTCTCACTATGGTCGTATCTGCCCTATTGAAACCCCTGAAGGTCCCAATATCGGTCTGATTAACTCCATGTCAACCTACGCTCGTATCAATGAATTTGGTTTCATTGAAACACCCTACCGTAAAGTTGTTAATGGGAAAGTGACCAAAGACATCGAATACGTCACCGCTGACCAAGAAGAAGGACATCTCGTCGCACAGGCTAATAACCCTATCGACGATGATGGCAACTTCCTCACCGATCATGTTACCGCTCGTGAAGGAGGTGAATTTATCGAAGTTGATCCATTGGATGTTCACTACATGGATGTCTCGCCTAAGCAACTCGTCTCAATCGCGGCAGGTTTAATCCCCTTCCTCGAACACGATGATGCTAACCGAGCACTCATGGGCTCTAACATGCAACGCCAAGGTGTCCCCTTGATGGTCGCCGATGCACCGCTTGTCGGTACAGGGCTTGAGGGCAAATCTGCCCGCGACTCTCGCTCGGTCGTTCTTGCTGATGCGGATGGCATTGTTGCTGCCGCCTCTGCTGAAATCATCGTCACCACGCCAGACGGCAATTTACCCGTTCGCCCTGAAGTATTCCTCTCTGACTCTGACAGTGTCAAAACTGACAAAGACAACGGCATTTACGTCTACCAGTTGCGCAAATTCATGCGTTCTAACGCTGGTACGTGCATCAATCAACGACCAATCGTTAAACGAGGTCAGATGATCAAGGCTGGAGACATTTTAGCTGACGGTCCCAATACAGATGGTGGTGAACTCGCCCTCGGTCGTAACGTACTCGTTGCTTACATGCCTTGGAATGGCTACAACTTCGAAGATGCTATCGTCATCTCTCAAAAGGTTGTCAAAGAAGATACCTTCACTTCCATTCATATTTCCGAATTTGAAGTACAAGCTCGCGACACTAAACTCGGGCCTGAAGAAATCACTCGCGACATCCCCAATGCAGGAGATGAAGCACTCAAGAATCTCGATCACGACGGCGTTATCCGCATCGGTGCTGAGGTGAAGCCTGGTGATATTCTCATCGGCAAAATCACTCCAAAATCTGAAACGGAACTTGCACCTGAAGAACGCCTCTTGCGCGCTATCTTCGGCGAAAAAGCCGCAGATGTCAAAGACACATCCCTCCGCGTCCCATCAGGATGTACGGGGATCGTCATGGACGTTCGCACTTCATCTCAAGGCTCTAGTCGCAGACATGATAGCCTCGTCGTCGACACTATCGAAAAGAAAAAGCAGTTCAAAAAGATTAACGACGAACACAAAAAGAAGATCGAACAACTAATCGATCAACTTACCAAAAAGCTCTCTGACATCCTTTTGGGTGAAAAGATTCCTTTGGAAGTCGTCAATGCTCAAACGGGTGAAATCATTATCCCCGCCAACCGCAAAATCACAAAAACCTTGCTTCGCAAGCTAGCTCTCGTTCACGATCATATCGAAATCGACCCCAGCCCGATTCGCAACAAGATTTTTGAAATCATCACCTCATTTGAAGGTAGATTTACCGAACTCGATGAAGAACGCGAGCACAGACTCGACCTCATGGAATCTGGTAGCGAAATGGAATCTGGTGGCATCAAAGAAGTTAAAGTCTATATCGCCGCTAAGCGCAAGCTCGGTGTCGGTGACAAGATGGCTGGTCGTCACGGTAACAAGGGGGTGGTTGCTAAAATCGTCCCTGAAGCTGACATGCCCTTCCTCTCGGATGGCACCCCAGTTGACATTGTTCTAAACCCCTTGGGCGTGCCCTCCCGAATGAATGTCGGTCAGGTGCTCGAAGCTCACCTCGGTGTTGCTGCCAAGGCTCTTGGATTCAAGGTTGCTACCCCAGTCTTTGATGGTATTGCCGAACAACAGATTTGGGACTATATGTCTCAAGCCAAAAAAATTGATGGTTTTACTTGGATTGGTGATGGCAAAGATGGCACCGTAGGCGGTAAGAGTACCCTCTATGATGGTTTGACTGGCGAAGCTTTCCACAACCCTGTTGTGGTCGGTTACACCTACATGCTCAAGTTGAACCACTTGGTTGCCGATAAGATCCATGCTCGTGCCGTTGGCCCATACAGTCTCGTCACTCAACAGCCTCTCGGCGGTAAAGCCCAATATGGTGGTCAACGTTTCGGGGAAATGGAAGTGTGGGCTCTTGAAGCTTATGGCGCCGCTTATACCCTGCAAGAATTGCTCACCGTCAAATCCGACGATGTCCAAGGACGTACTCGCATCTATGAATCTATCGTTAAAGGCGATAATTCATTGGAAGCTGGCACTCCAGAATCCTTCAACGTGCTAATTAAAGAAATGCAATCCCTCTGCTTGGACGTTCGTCCTGGCACCAAGGATGAGCTATTCAAGCCGCATGGCGATATGGAAGATTTGGCTAACGCCGACCTTTCATTCGACATTCTCCCAGAAGACCTCTAAAGCACGATTCTAATCCCCGTTTATTTCAAGACTTTGCCTGACGCGCCCCAAGCGGGTGCTCAGGCGCAACAAATTCACTCCACGAAAAGCCGATATGTCTGACTCCCCTGTCATCCGGGAACCCCATGGTTTAACCGACAAACCCAAGTCGTTTGACCAAGTATCTATCACCGTCTCCAATCCGGAAATTATCCGAAAATGGAGCCATGGTGAAGTGACCAATCCCGAAACCATCAATTATCGCACATTCAAACCAGAAAAAGGTGGTTTGTTTTGTGAACGTATCTTTGGACCTACCCGCGACATGGAATGTGCTTGCGGTAAATACAAAAGAATCAAGCACAAGGGACAAATCTGTGACCGCTGTCACGTTGAAGTCACCAACTCTCGCGTTCGTCGCGAACGTATGGGGCACATCGAACTAGCCGTCCCTGTCTCCCACATTTGGTTCTACAAATGTATGCCCAGTCGCATCGGTCTCATGCTCGATATGACCGCTCGCCATCTGGAACGTGTCATCTACTACGAGGACTACATTGTCATTGATCCATTCGATACCGCATTAGAAAAAGGACAGATTCTCACAGAAGAAGAATTCCGCGCCTTTGAAGATGAATACGGCGACGATGCCTTCAACGCAGGTATGGGGGCAGAAGCCATTCAAGAAATGTTGAAAAACATTGATCTTGAGGCTCTCATTGCTCAACTCCAAGAGGACATGGAAAACACCAATTCCAAGCAAAACAAGCGTAAGATTGCTAAGCGTCTTAAACTTGCTCAAGGGTTCCTCCTGTCTGAGACACGTCCTGAATGGATGATTCTCAACGTCCTTCCCGTCATCCCTCCTGACCTTCGTCCTCTCGTCCCCTTAGAAGGTGGTCGCTTTGCGACATCTGACTTAAATGACCTGTACCGTCGCGTCATCAACCGTAACAACCGCCTCAAAAACCTTCTTCAGCTCAAAACTCCTGAAGTCATCATTCGCAATGAAAAGCGCATGTTGCAGGAAGCTGTAGATGCCCTCTTTGATAATGGTCGTCATGGTCGTGCCGTCACGGGTGCTGGCAATCGTCCGCTCAAGTCCTTATCCGATATGCTCAAGGGTAAAGGTGGTCGTTTCCGTCAAAACCTCCTCGGTAAGCGAGTTGACTATTCTGGTCGTTCCGTCATCGTTATTGGACCTGAACTGAAATTAAATCAGTGTGGGCTTCCTAAGAAAATGGCACTCGTCTTATTTGAGCCCTTTATCATTCACCGCCTCAAAGAGCTGGGTCTTGCCCATACGGTACGCTCCGCCAAAAAACTCATCGACCGCAAAACAGCGGAAGTTTGGGATATTTTGGAAGAAGTAACAAAGGGTCACCCCATCATGCTCAACCGTGCGCCTACCCTGCACCGTTTGTCCATTCAGGCATTTGAACCCGTCTTGATTGAAGGCTCTGCTATTCGCTTACACCCATTGGTCTGTAACGCATACAACGCTGACTTTGATGGTGACCAAATGGCTGTCCACGTCCCCTTGTCTGTTGAAGCCCAGCTGGAAGCACGTCAATTGATGTTGGCAACTAACAACATCTTCTCACCTGCATCTGGTAAGCCAATCACCACGCCTACACAGGATATTATTCTCGGTGCTTATTTCCTCACCCACACTCGTGCGGCAGAAATTAAAAACCAGCATGATAATGCCAATCTCTTGCCTCTTTTTGAATCTATTGATGAAGTTGAATACGCCATCGCTGCGCGTAAAATCGGCTACCATAACTGGATTCGTCTTCACAATCCCGATTACGGTAAAAAGCCCGAAAACACCGTTTATGGTGATGTCTCCAAAAAGGTCATCATTACAACGGCAGGTCGTGTACGCTTTAACGAAATCTGGCCCAGAGAAATCGGCTACATCAACCGCAATGTTGGTAAAAAGCAAATGGTTGACATCATCTGGCGTTGCTACCAGACCGTAGGAAAAGAACGCACCGTGCTCACACTCGATGCTCTCAAAAATCTAGGGTTCAAAGAAGCAACACGTTCAGGGTGCTCCATTGGTATCGTTGACATGGTTGTTCCTTCTCAAAAGAAGGAAGAAGTCGCCAAGGCATACAAAGCCGTCGAAAGCGTCACCAAACAATATAAGAACGGGATCATCACCGATGGCGAACGTTACCAGAAAGTCGTTGACATCTGGACACAAGCCACCGACGCCATTCAGAAAGCACTGTATAGCAAACTTGAGCATAACGAAGGTTCTGCCATGGCTAGCCCCTTATACATGATGGTTGACTCTGGTGCTCGTGGTAATAAGGCTCAGGTCAAGCAGCTCTCAGGGATGCGTGGTTTGATGGCGAAGCCCAGCGGTGAAATTATCGAACGCCCCATTACCTCAAACTTCCGTGAAGGTCTTTCCGTTTTGGAATACTTCATCTCCACTCACGGGGCTCGTAAGGGTCTCGCGGATACGGCGTTGAAGACGGCTGACTCGGGGTACATGACTCGTAAGTTGGTCGATGTCGCTCAAGACGTTATCGTCTATGCGGATGATTGCCACACTCCTAATGGGATTACGGTACATGCCATCTACGATGGTGAAGACGAAGTCGCCTCCCTCGCTAGTCGCATCTATGGTCGTGTCTCATGCGAACGCATCGTTGACCCAGTCACAAATGAGCTCATCATTGACATCAATCAGATCATCAATGAAAAGCAAGCCGACAAACTTGAGAAAATCGGTGTGGAACAGCTCAAAATCCGTTCCGTACTCACCTGCGATCTCAAACGCGGATGTTGCGCCAAATGCTATGGTCAAAACCTTGCTACTGGTCTCGAAGTTAAGATTGGTGAAGCTGTCGGCATCATTGCCGCTCAGTCCATTGGTGAACCTGGCACGCAGTTAACCATGCGTACCTTCCACGTTGGTGGTACTGCTACGACCGCATTCAAACAGCCTATTATCAAAGCTAAAGTTGAAGGTAAAGTCGTCTATAGCGAAGACTTAAACACGGTTGTTGACTCTGACGGTAATAACGTTGTACTCAACAAAACAGGCTCGGTCTCCATCGTTAATGAGCAAGGTCGTGAACAAGATTCGTATCAAATCATCCTCGGGTCTGTCCTCTACGTCCCCAATGGTGGCATCATCAAAAAGAACGCTACCTTGGCAATATGGGATCCATACAACGTCCCCGTTATCTCGCAATTCTCGGGTAAAGTTGAGTTCAAGGACATCATCGTCGGCATCACGGTATCCAAGCAAAAGGATAGTCAGACTGCCACGACGTCTCTGGTCATCATGGAACACAAGCAAGAGCTTCACCCTCAAGTCGTCATCAAAGACGCCAAAACGAGAGAAGTCCTTGCCTCCTACGCCATCCCATCAGGTGCTAACCTTACGGTTAAAGATGGTCAAACCATCACGGCTGGTATCATGCTTGCCAAAACACCTCGTAAGGCATCCAAGACGAAGGACATCACTGGGGGTCTTCCCCGTGTTGCAGAGCTCTTTGAAGCCCGTAAGCCTAAAGACGCCTGCACCATCTCTCGTATTGACGGTAACGTCAAAATGGATGGAATCCCCAACTCTCGCGGTAAGAAAAACATCATCGTTGTCGATCCAAAGACTAACGAAGAATTCGACCACCTCGTTCATCTCAACAAGCACATCGTCGTCCATGAGGGTGACCATGTCCATCAAGGCGACCAACTCACCGAGGGCTCTGTCTCTCCTGATGAAATCCTAGATGTCTGCGGTAAAGAAATTCTTCAAGAGCACCTCGTTAACGAAGTTCAAGAAGTCTATCGTCTCCAAGGGGTTGAAATTAACGACAAGCACGTTGAAATCATCGTCCATCAGATGCTCCGCAAGGTTGTCATCATCGAACCAGGTAACACCGAGTTCCTTTGGGGCGATCAGGTTGAAAAAACAACCTTTGACCGAGTCAATGAAGAAACAGTTACCAACGGCGGTACACCTGCCGTCGGTAAACCAGTTCTTCTCGGGATCACCAAGGCATCTCTGGAAACAGAATCCTTCATCTCGGCAGCCTCCTTCCAAGACACCACTCGCGTCTTGACAGAAGCCTCTACTCTCGGGAAATCTGACTTCCTCGAAGGATTCAAAGAAAACGTCATCATGGGTCATCTTATTCCGGCTGGTACTGGCTTTAGCACCTACCGTAATATCCTGGTCAGACCTGCCGACGGCGTTGAGGAAATCCTTCCTGAACTAGAATTCGACGAAAATGATAGCTCCGATATCGGAGATACGATCAACTTCGGCGAAGATCGCTAATCTATCCTAAGACCCCTCAAGGTCTCATGCGAGCTGCCTCACTTACGTGGGGCAGCTCTTTTATTGTCCAATTATAACGCGGAACCCTCGTCACTCATCCAAAATCATTTAGAAATCCACTCCATAGTCAGGGAAAAGACTTTTATCCCAGCCTAAAGTAAGGCATCCTTGCCAACATGAGCAAGATACCCACCATCGCCATCGTTGGAAGACCAAATGTCGGAAAGTCCGCCATCTTCAACCGCATGGTTGGCAGAAAAATAGCAATCGTCCATGACCAACCTGGCGTGACTCGCGATCGCATCAGTGCCCCAGGTAAAATGATGGATCGTGCCTGCGAAGTCATCGACACGGGGGGCATTGGTGCCGCCCTCACCGACGGATTTGAAACTCAAGTTGCCACGGAGGCAGACATCGCCATGGAAATGGCGGATCTCATCCTTTTTGTCCTCGATTGTCGCGACAGTCTCACCCCAATCGACATTACCATTGCTGATCATTTACGTAAGGCAGAGGTTCCCGTCCTCCTCCTTTTCAACAAGGCAGATAACGAACAGCAGGAATTAGCACTTGGCGAATTCGCTGGACTTGGCTTTACTGACTCTATTTTTATCTCAGCTGAGCACGGTAGAGGCTTTGGCGAGCTGGCTGACCTCCTTGATAAAAATCTTGAAAAGCTCGGAGCCCCCATCCGTGAAGAATGGGAAGAAGAAAAAAGACTTAATCAAGTAGAAACCCCCGTCGCCCCCTCAATTCGCGTCGCAGTCGTAGGTAAGCCCAATGCAGGTAAATCATCGCTCATCAACGCAATCCTCCAAGATAAACGTACGATCGTCTCCTCCATTGCAGGCACGACGCGCGATGCCATTGACATCCCCTATACACGCAACGATCAACGCTACACTCTGATTGATACCGCAGGCATGCGCCCTCGCTCAAAGCGCGATAGCTCGGTTGAGGTATTCTCTGCAATGAGGAGTGAAAAGGCAATCAGACGTTGCGATATTTGTCTGCTTGTCGTCGATATCGCCGAGGGCGTCTCTCAACAAGACAGACGCATCGCAGGGATCATCGCCGAAGAGAAACGCCCCTGCATCGTCGTCGTCAATAAATTTGACCTCTTCCACCCAACTGCCCCCCTTAAAGAGAGACTCAAGGAAGTTGAGGATCATATACGTACAGAACTTTTCTTTATTGCCTACGCTCCCATCGTCACCGTCTCTGCGATCAAAGCAGAAGGTGTTGATAATATCTTTAGAGAAATCGACAAGGTAAAAAAACAGGCAGCTAAATACCCTAGCACAGGCCAACTCAATAGATTTATTCTTAAAGTCATGCAGGCGAATCCCCCAGGAATTAACCGCGCAGCCAAGAAACGCCTTCGCATCTACTATGCAACCTCGGCAATTGATGAAAAATACAACATCATCCCCGTTCCAACCTACCTCCTTTTTGTCAATGACAAAGCGCTCCTCAACGATAGCTATGCTCAATACCTCCGTAATACCTTCCGTCAAGAATACCCCTGCCCCGGCATCCCGATTATTTTCTCTGCACGAGCTCGTATCCGCAGAGACTAATTCCTCAAAATACCTCTGAGAGCCATGCTCCTTGACGTTCGCCATTTGACCACTCACTTTCACACGCGTGCGGGCATCGTCCGTGCCGTCAATGACGTCTCTTTCTCCGTCAATGCAGGTGAGACTCTTGGCATCGTCGGCGAGTCTGGCTCTGGTAAATCCGTCACATGCTACTCAATGATGGGGCTCATCCCCATGCCGCCAGGGAGGATTGAATCTGGTGAAGCACTTTTTGATGGTAAAGATCTTTTGCACTGTTCTGAACATGAGATGCGCCATATCCGAGGCAAAAGGATATCGATGATTTTCCAAGACCCGATGACCTCGCTCAACCCCTATATCACCATTGGAGAACAAGTCGCCGAGCCTCTCATGATTCACGAGAGAATGAGTAAAAAAAATGCTCTCCTCCGTGCCATTGAAGCCCTTGGTAAAGTCGGTATCCCTGACCCAGAAGTCAGAATTTCTGCTTATCCACACGAGTTCTCAGGTGGCATGCGTCAACGAGTGATGATCGCTATGGCTCTTATCACCAACCCAGAAATTCTCATTGCTGACGAACCAACAACAGCTCTCGATGTCACCGTGCAAAAACAAGTCCTTGACCTCATCAAAATGCGCCAGCAAGAGCTAGGTACAGCAGTCATCCTCATCACTCATGATTTAGGTGTCGTGCGACAATACGCCGATCGCATCAATGTTATGTATGCGGGCAAAATCGTAGAGAGTGCTCCTGCTGACGAGCTCCTCGCTCATCCCTTACACGCTTACACTCGCGCGCTTTTACGCTCCATTCCAGCACTCCAGACAAAAGGTAAGGCTCTTTATACCATCCCGGGACTTCCCCCCAATTTAAAAGAGGCATCGCACGGATGTGACTTTAAAGCTCGCAATACTCTAGGCAACCCCGATCTATGTCTGACGACAAGCGCCCCGCCCCTTGAAGAAATTACCCCTGGGCATTGGGTTCAAAATTGCCCTGGTTGCCTAGCTTAACCCCGTAGGTTCACGGTAAAGGTTAATGCAACTTTGCTCTTATTTTTAGAGAAATCAATCCTATAATAGCCTCCCCCTAGATCCACAATAGGCACCTTACCCTTAGGAATTTGAAGGACAGGCTCCCCTTTTTCACAATAAATCACAACAGGACCACGCTCAACAAGATTAAAGCTCAAGGCATCCTCCCTTACTTTAATATTTGAGACTGTGCAAGGAGAGAGGAATTTATCACTTCTGCCAATAACCGCCCATCCATTTTTAATTGGTACGAGGAGATGGAGCCGATCAGAAAATCCTGCAATTTGTTGAGGTAGAGATGAGCTTGAATTCTTGAGCGTTGTCCCCCTCCCTGCATAAAAATCATAAACTGCCACACTTCCTTGAGCAATAGATGGGGGCGACTCCTTATCCATAAGATTCCGAGATTGATAGTCTGCCATAGTAATCACCCCATTAACCATCGTGTTAGGATTTGTATTAAGATTATAACTCGCAATAGCGGCTGATTGATTGGGCAAAGGTGCAATGACTTTATAGGGTTGCTGAGTATCAAAAACATTGATAAAGGTAGAATCTGGCGTAGGAACGGCAGGCGCCAATGGACGTAAAATCCGCCCATCTGATAGGACAAGAGGCCAAATATTCTCCGTTTTGAATTGCTCTGGAGCGTCAGAAAGATAAACAGGCCCACCAGAGAGTGCTTTTGAAACCGCCATTAAACGACCACACATCGGGTCTGAAGAGTGAAACATATCGTGATCAGGCCAGACGCTTTGTCCAAGCCATAAAGTATTTTGAAAAGATTGATAAATGTGAGATTTGGCATGATTCGCATCCCCCAAATGATAATCAAGACTGCATCGAGTGATATTGCTATACTTGGTGTGGAAAGGACTAACAGGATTGAGCGCCATGCAGTTAAGCAAAGAGAGCTTATGGAGACGACAAGAATTCTCTAAAGCTTGAGTACACCAACGATTCATCATGGCAGGATTAGCTTGTCCTCGTGTATGTTTAAGATATTCGCACTGAACATCTATTTTGACGAAATTAAAGCCATATTTCTGAACGGAATCCATGTAAGCGTCGTAAAATCGTTGCGCATCGCGCTGCGTCTTACCCGGGAAGAGTGCCGACCCATTATCAATAAAACCCTTATTTAACTCACTAGAGAAATCATTTTGACGATTAATCCCCCCCCATAAACCGTGATAGCAATGCCAAAGTCCGAACCATTTAATTTTATCACTCCGAAGGGCTAAAAGATTTTTCCACTGAGAGGGAAATGTCTTGGGAGAGGGAGTAAAACTTTGGAGCTTATCTCCCTTTTGCTTTTGGAATCCATCATCGATCAGAATCCAGCGAATTGGCAGAGGAGATTGCTCGATTCGTTGGGTGACATCTAGTAGCAATTTCTCATTAATATTCTTCTTATACTGCTCCCAACTACACCATCCGAGATAACAAAAAGGTTCGGGATAATACTTATTTTTTCTCCATGATCCCTTCCCTTTATTGAGCACATTTTGGACTCTACCCCATGCCTGACGACATGCCTCAGCAGGAGTATCCCCGTACCCATAAACCATCGTCGTCACTTCTTTTTTTAAGAGGACAGGAGCTATACCAAGCGTCCCTGTCTCACATGCCAATTTGCCTTCTTTAGTAATTCTCAACCATGAAATTAAGTTTTCACTAGGTAAGGGCATCAGCACAATATAAGGGGCAACACCCTGCTTGACTCGTTGAGGAGCCACTCGAATAATTGCCAACATCCCACGATCCTCCGGCTTCTTAACAACTGGATTAGGACTCCTCTCTAATAACGCTTTTAGATCATGATCACCGACCCAGGGTAACTCACGATTGCCTTCCGCAGGCCAACGTCCGGCATCTACTGCAAACCAGCAAATTTGTTCAATCTCGGGCAAAGTAAGGACATGAGAAATCAGAGCATCTTTCCCTGATTGAGGTTGAATGACCTGAGGCGCAATCGTCAACACTTGTTCCGCATTGACTGAAAGCTGAACAAGGACACAACAGCAAATACAACAGCAATATTTGATAAAAGAACAGTAATTCATTTTTATAACAATTGAATCACTGTATCAAAAAAATACGCGCGCGTCGTGCCTTTTTTCCACACCTGTCCTAAATAAAAATCTTGAAAAAAAGTAAAAAGTCGCAAGGCACGAAAAAGGAAGGTGGATTTTGAGTTTGTCAGTAACTATACTGGCAATAATAAAAAATGACATCAAATCCACCTTCCGCCAAAAATCTAAATCTCTACGCCCAATT
>JAVXPO010000024.1:0-21397 GCA_036644695.1 Akkermansia sp.
AATATCTTTCGTCCTGAGAGAACGACGAATCATCTTTCGCCCTACGTCCACGCGAGCATAGTATGTCCTCGATGTGTTTCCGTGTATAAATTAGGGTAGCGTGTAGCCGTAAACGATTGAGCCATGACATCTGTTTGATCTCATATTTGTAGCATTTACGCAATGTTTTTCCAGCAACTACGAGAGGACGTACGAGAGGGGGACTAAATTACCCCCTAAAACAACAAGTCCCGTAAGTCGTTGGACTTACGGGACTTATAAATGGTCGGGAAGACAGGATTCGAACCTGCGACATCCTGCTCCCAAAGCAGGCGCTCCACCAGGCTGAGCTACTTCCCGAAATATTGAGGTGGAAATGGTGGCTCGGGACGGGATTGAACCGCCGACACGGGGATTTTCAATCCCCTGCTCTACCGACTGAGCTACCGAGCCATTAACACTTGTACCCCGTTAGGGATACCGCGTGGGTGGAAACTATCATAGGAATTTCTGATGCGCAAGAACAAAATAAGAGGAATGTTGATTTTTTTTTGATGAAATCTTAGGGCGGGGTAGTTGAAATTTTAGACGAATGACTAATTTTAGTCTTTGAATTAGATGCTTATCTTATAAAAATCAGAGCGTATGAGGCGCTTCCCTTTTTTTGTTTTTTTACTTTTGTTAGCTATTCCAGGTCGATTATTTGCCTCAACAGAGGATTATCAATATTCAGATTATCAGTCTCAACAGGGGGGTGCCTCTTCTAGCCCCGATGATAGAAATTCATCTTATGATGTGACGGGGATGGATTCATCAGATTATTCTGATAAGAGTATGTGGCCTAATATGACTGTTTTTGAAATGTTAGGGCCAATGAAACATGATGGGGGATCAGGGCATGTGAATATGACAAATTGGATGACGGCTTTTGATTTTGTGAGGTTAAAAAAAGGCTCATGGGGATTTTATGTTGATGGGACTTTTCGGATGACTTGGCTAGATGGAGATCATGATGCTAATTTTGAATTGGAGCGGTTATTCACGGTTGGGGTGAATATGTCTGTCTCGTATCGACTTTGGGGCTCAACTGTGCTTTCTGGAGGTGTGACGCCTCAATGGTCATCAGATTTTGATTCATGGTCTTCTGATAGTTTTTTCTTTGGGGCACACGTGACTTTGTCAGGTAAGTTGAGTGAGTCATTCTCTTATACCATTGGGGGGGCGTATGCCCCTCAGATTGGGAATACCCCATGGCTCCCATTTTTGGGCTTTTCGTGGAAGTTGAATCCCAAGTGGAGGCTGGATTTGCAGGCGACTAAGTTGATCCTGATGAATAAAGTGAGTGAGGGGTTCTCATGGGGACCGTTTTGTGCCGTGACGGCAGGGACGTGGACGGTAAGGCATAATAAGCGACATGAGCGTTTTGAGTGGATTTCTGGTGTGGCTGGGGTTTCTACCGAAACGGGGCTCGGGCATTGGGGACGTGTGCATCCTAAACTTTTGGGTGATGTTGGCTTTTCTGTATGGAACCGCGCTCGATTTAAGTCGTCGAATGGCGATGATGAATATGCTTCGTATCGGTTTAAGCCTGGTTTTTATATGCGAGTCGGGGTGCAATTGTCTTTTTAAGGAGCATTTGTTATGATAGATGCGGTTCTTGTTGATATAGGGAATGTGTTGCTACGGTTGCGATGCAATCCCATAGATGCTCTCTTGTCTAATGGTCGGGGCGCTTCTTGTGAGATTCGAGAGGTCCGTGAAGAGCTGAATCGCCTGTATTGTTGTTTTGAGTCTGGGCAGATTCACTCTGCTCAATTTGTGGAGGAGGCGATGGAGTTGACGAAATTTGTAGGGAATGTCTCTGACTTTGAGCACACATGGTGTGATATTTTTGATTTAATCCCAGAGATGTGGGAGTGGTGTCGTGGAATGAAGGCGAGGGGGATGCGCTTGGTGCTTTTCTCTAATACGAATGAATTGCATCGCGAACGGTTCCTAAAATATCCCAATTTTTGTATGTTTGAGGAGGCGATTTATTCAGATTTTGTGGGTCAGATGAAGCCAGAGTCAGGGATGTATCGTGAGGCGATTGATCGGTTGAGCCTTGTTCCGTCGAGGACTTTGTATGTGGATGATTTGAAGGATAATGTCGAAACTGGGAGAAAATTCGGATTTTGCAGTTATTTATTTCGTCCTGCCGAGGTGACAGAGTGTGTGTCAGATCTTGATTTGTTGTGTAAATAGGGCAAGAAAGGGCAAAAGTCTTGTCGGGTGACTAACTTTTTTGCTTTTACTCTTGCACGAGAGTGGTTTAACGGGCAGTTTGCCCATGGCTTTTTTAGTCATCCCCATCTATGTCACAAACCACTACATTTTCCGACCTTGCTATTTGCCCCGAAATCCTTGAAGCAGTCGAGGTCCTCGGATTTGAAAAACCTTCCGCGATTCAAGAGGCGGCTATCCCTGTTGCCATTGCTGGCTCTGATATTGTAGGTTTGTCACATACGGGCTCAGGTAAGACTCTCGCATTTGCTATTCCTGCCTTGGAATGCATTTCTCTTGATACCCAAGGGGTTCAAGTTTTAGCTCTTTGTCCAACGCGCGAATTGGCTGTGCAGATTTGCCGTGAGGTGGATAAGTTAGCTTTATTCCTCGATGGTATTTCTGCCGTGCCTGTTTACGGTGGCTCTTCTTTTAAACCTCAATTGGATGCTTTGCGTCGTGGGGTGCAGTTCGTCGTGGGTACTCCTGGGCGTGTTTTGGATCATATCCAATCAGGCGCGTTGAGGTTGGATCATTTGAAGATGCTGATTCTTGATGAGGCTGATGAAATGCTTGATATGGGCTTTTTAGAAGATATCAAGTTGATTGCAGAAACGATGCCTGAGGAAAAACAGACCTTGTTTTTCTCAGCGACGATGTCCCCCCAGATTCGTTCGCTCGTGGCTCGCTTTATGAAGAATCCCGTCGAGATTGCGATTGAACGTCCGACGATGACGGTGCCGACGATTGAGCAGATTTATTACGAAGTTGTCTTTTCCTCACGTATTGAGGTTCTTAGTCGCCTGTTAGATACGGGTAAGATTAAGATGGGGCTTGTATTTGCCAATACCAAGCGTGTTGTTGACGATATTGTTGATGGCTTGATGGCTCGTGGGTATCCTGTTGATCGTTTGCATGGAGATATGCCTCAGATGCTTAGAGAGCGTGTGATGGAGTCCTTTAGACGCGGTAGTCTCAAGGTGCTTGTCGCTACTGATATTGCTGCTCGTGGTATTGATGTGGATGATATTGATGCCGTGATCAATTTTGAATTGCCACGCGATACAGAGGATTACGTCCACCGCATTGGCAGGACAGCTAGAGCAGGGCGTAAGGGTAAGGCAATTACATTTGTTGGTCGTAGAGATTTCTCGATGATGAGTCGTATCGAACGTTTTATTGGGACGAAGCTCGTGCAGGAACCTGTGGTGACGGCGACTCAAGTTGCCCAGCTCCGCTCAGAAGCTCTCGTCGATGAGGTGATTGAGAAGTTAAAGCCTGGTGTCGGCATTCCCGAAGAATTAAAGGATGTTGAGTTACCGGCAGAAGATCTCGTGGCAGCCTTGTTTGATTTATTGCGTAGCAAGTCTTCTCGTGAGGTGCAGCCTATCCCTGAAGATAAGCCATCTAAGTTTACACGTAAGCCTCGCGCAGAGGGTGGAGAAACTGATAGCGATTATCAATCTCCTCAAAAGGGTGATTCTTGGAATCGTGAAGGGGCAAGTAAGACTTTGTTCATGAATGGTGGCAAGATGATTGGTCTACGACCTAAGGATATTGCTGGTCTTTTCTACAATACCGTTGAGATGGAGCAGGGTGCAATCGGAGATATTCGTATTTTTGGCAAGCATTCGTTGATTGAGGTTGACGCGACTGTTGCTCCTAAATTGCTCGAAGCTTTGGCGACGACGACGATCTGTGGATATGAGGTGAATGTGCGTGAGGATAAGGGGATACCTACTCGTGAAGATGGTGGCGCTCCTCGCTCAGGTGGTGGCTTCCGTGGACGTGATGATCGCGGTGGTGATCGTGGCGGGTATCGCGGTGGCAATAACCGTTTCGGCGGCGGCGGTGGTGGCGGTGGCGGTGGCGGTGGCTATCGTGGTCGTTCTGGAGGACGTAGTGACCGTGGCGGCTATCGTGGCGGTGATAGCGGAGGTCGTGGTTCTTACTAAAGAGCCTGATAAAAATCTAATAAAAAGAGCTACCCTTTGCGGGGTAGCTCTTTTTTTGAGTTTATTGATTGAGGTGAATCTTTTTATCTAAGGGGCTTAGACGAGTTTTGCAACCCATTTTTCTCTGTCGTCTCCTGGGAGGAAATCGATTGGGGCGACTTCTGGGAGGGTGTAGCAACCTGGGGTTAATCGAGTGGTCGCACGCGCTGCTGAGACCATGACTTGAGCGGTGAGGGCAGGGTTATTGATGCGCATTTCAAATTTAAAGAGTTGATTTTGCGTCAGACCCGAGACGCCTTTTCTCTCCATTAGGACGCCATGTCCCATGTCTCGGAGGCTTTCGATGTCGGGGACTTGTTGTACCTTGGTGTCGTCGTGGCAAAAGTAAGAGTCTTCTTTAATTGCACGTTCTACATCGGAGAAGGCAACGCCCTCGTTGAGAACGACGTAGACCATGCGGCGATGGACGCCTGATCCCGTTGGAATCGTGAGCGAGAGGGCATCTTTGACTCCTTCTTTTGATCGAGCAACGACACTGTGCCCCATGCTCATGCCTGGACCAAAGTTGGTATAGGTGATGCCTTGAGGTGCCATGGCAAGCAAGAGTGTGCGCATGATTGAGTCTGTACCTGGATCCCATCCAGCAGAGATGATCGAGACGGCGTTGCCTTGTTTTGCTTGAGCTCCAAGGGAACGGCGTAGTGCGACGGTCCCCTCATGGATATCAAAGCTATCGACAGTGTTGATGCCTTGAGCTAGGAGTGGTAGTGCGGTTTTTTCTACACTGCGAGTGGGGGTGCAAAGTAAAGCCACATCGATCTGACCGAGGGTGGCAATATCGTTTACGGTTTTGACGCCATGAACGGGTTCGCTTCCTGCTCGGCGTACGATGCCAACCAATTCCATATCGGGAGCAGCCTTGACAGCGTCAATGGAGTATTTCCCGATGTTCCCGTAACCAATAATAGCGACTTTAATCATAATTTTAATGTATGATGGATGTATATCTCTTGAGAGGAGATGCTGTATTTAAGTGAATGCCTCTAGGTCTAGCAAGTGCAGAGCGAGCAATGCATGATTTTTTAAGTGACATGCGGGGAGTTCCCTTTATGGATGGAGGATGCTCTGAGTATCAAATTCAATAATTTTGATGATGATTTCTTGAGCTTGATCCGCATTGCTATTACGGATGGCTTGGGTGAGCTCGACATGTAGTTGTATGGCTGCCTCGTCGTATTGTTTCTCAACGAGGAGCATTTCTAAATGGGTCATGAGATGGCGAATGATGATGCCATAGAGCTCTGCCAAAACGGGGTTGTGTGTTGCCTCTGCGACGGTGGCATGGAACTGCATGTCGTCGGTAATGCCATCATGGCAACGTGTAGAGCATTGTGCGAGAGCGTGTTCTAGCTTTTTGAGGTCATCTTGGGTTCGATTGGTCGCTGCGAGACGGGCAATTTCTTTTTCTAGGGCAAGACGTGCTTCAAGGATTTTTGAGAGCTCTGCCTCGTTGAGTCGGTTATTCATTGCGACGGCAAAACGATCATTTGCCATGACATAGGTGCCATCTCCAGGTCGTGCCTCAAGCATGCCTGCATGGATGAGGGATTGGACTGCCTCTCGGACTGTGTTATGGCTGACGGAGAATAGCTTGGATAGCTCTGGCTCGGGGGGGATTCGGTCGCCCACTTGCCATAATCCTACGCGAATATCATGCTCCATGGCGTTGAGAACCTGACGGGCAAGAGACATCCTAACGGGCTTTTTAGAGATCATGGCTGGTGGGTTGTGAAGTGAGTGGGGCTTATTCGATAACCGTCCAAAGTCTACCTGAATCTGTTTTGATGAGTCGGATGTCGAGGTCAAAAGCATTTTTAAGATTGTCCTCGGTGAGGACTTCTTCCCGATTGCCATGGGCGCAAATATGACCTGATTTAAGAATCATTCCTTGAGTAAAGACAGGGAGGATGTCCTCAATACGCTGAGTGATAAAGATGATGGTCAGATCAGGGCGTTTTTGAGCAAGCTCGGAGATGGTGTTGAGTAGGAATTCTCGCCCTGCAATATCGAGGTAAACGCTGGGTTCATCGAGAATCATTAGCTCGGGATTACTCATGAGAGCACGAGCAATGAGGACCTTGACCTGCTCGCCCGATGACATGGTGACGACTGTTCTGTCGGTGAGGTGCTCAGCGCGGAGTGACTTGAGCATGGCTTGTGCTTTAGTTGTTTCTGCGTCAGAGGCGGTACGAAACATGCCAATTGTGCCATCGAGTCCAGATAGCACCATTTCTAGCCCTGTCCAATCGCGATCGGCGAGCCATTGGTGCATAAAAGGACTGACCCAAGCGATGGATTTACGGAGATCCATCAGATTGATTTGACCAAATGTTTGACCTAATACTTGAATTTTTGCGCCAAAAAGAGGCCAAGCATAACCCATGAGCATTTTAACAAGGGTCGTTTTGCCTGCTCCGTTTGCACCAAGGATGAAGCATCGTTCTCCACGTTGTACCTGCCATGAGATGTCGTGCAGGACTTCTTTCCCGCCCAAATAAACACGGGCATTTTCCACATTGATTACATTCATTTTATTTTGCTCCATGGCGTACGTCATTTTTGGGATTATGAAATCACGTCCCAGTGCGTGTTTCTCTTATTCTCTGATTGAGCAAGAGAGGAAAGAAGAGCGGCGTCAGCATGATACTGACACCGCTGAGATGATTCCGCATGGGTGATGCGGTGATCAAAAGCTTAGTTTCTTTCAAACAAGCTACGGATTTTGGCACCAACGATTTCGAGAGGGTGCTGACCAAGAGCTTCGCGTTTAGCTTTGAGGTTGGGGGCGCCAACAGCGGCTTCAGCTAACCAATCCTTGGCAAATTTGCCGCTTTCAATGCACTTGAGGGATTCTTTCATGCGAGCTTTGACGTCTGCTGGTAGGATGAATGGTCCGTTGTAGTATTCACCGAATTCAGCTGTATTTGAGATGACTGCATTCATTCTCTGGATGCCACCATTGTAGATGAGGTCAACGATCAATTTGGCTTCGTGAACGCATTCAAAATAAGCCATTTCAGCAGGATAGCCTGCTTCAATCAAGGTTTCAAAACCGTACTTCATCAAATCGACGATACCGCCACAAAGGACGTTTTGTTCGCCGAAAAGGTCTTCGTATGTTTCTTGAGCAAGCGTGCATTCTAATACACCTCCACGAGTCAAGCCCTCAGCCTTGGCAATTGCCAATGCCACTTCGCGAGCCTTGCCTGATGGGTTTTGATGAACGGCGATTAAGCCTGGGCAACCAAAACCTTCTTCGAAGACGCGACGAACTTCTGTGCCTGGTCCCTTAGGGGCAACCATGATCACATCGACGTCTGCGGGAGGTACGATTGTTTTGAAAACATAAGCAAACCCGTGTGAGCAGCAAAGGGTCTTGCCAGCTTTGAGGAAGGGCTTGATTTCTCCTTCATAAACGGCTCCGTGGCTTTCGTCAGGGAGGAGCAAGTGAATGATGTCGGCTTCTTTAGCAGCGTCCGAAACGCTCATAACCTTGAATCCTTCTTGTGTCGCTGCATCAAATGATTTGCCTTTGCGAACGCCGATAATGACGTTAACGCCAGAATCGCGCATGCAGAGAGCTTGGGCGCGACCTTGCGCACCGTAACCAATAACGGCGACTGTTTTGCCGTTCATAACGCTGAGATCAGCAGCATTGTCGTGAATGATATCCATATATTTACTCCTTTTTGAGTCAAACACCCAAACATCCAATGTTTGGGTGTTTGCGGAGAATAATTCTTTGACTCCTGAATGCAAGAGAAATCATGAGGAAGGAGCAGAAAATTTTTCATGGTAGAAGATGTACCAAGGGATATCTGATCAAATTCTCACATAAAATAAATACGATACAGTTGTTTTTGAGGAAGTGATACCTCTTGCCTCTTGCCTCGTTTTTCTGAATTTTGCCTCTGATGCCATCAAAAAATCAAATACAGGTCTGGTGGAGAACCTGATGCAATATTCTGCTTTGCTCTGTTAACGCAACACGTTCTCCCCCAGATCTCAGCCCAGCAGAAGAAAAATAACGGCTTTTTATAGCACATAGGAGGTGAAGGTTGTATTAGAACGCAAAATCCTTCCCTGCATTGGGGTCTTCGGCTTGTTTTTGGACGAGGACTTTAGCTGGTTCATGGATGGGAATGGCGGAGACGGTGACTGCTTTGACGGGGCAGGCAGATTCGCAGGCTCCACATCCGATGCAATAATCGGTGTTGAGCTTGGGGACTCGAATGTCCCATTGTGAGGGCTTCATGATGAGTGCCGAGCCTTCACAGTGTTTGGCGCATTTGCCACAACCGATACATTTCTTATAATCAATGGAGAGGACTCCCAGTTGATTATTCGTTGGCTTGGTGATCCATGAGATGGCTTTTACTGGACAGATTGTGATGCAATCCGAGCACTGCATGCACGAGTCATTATCCCATTGAGGTTGTTCGAGTGCAACCATGTCGAGGGCTTTAGTCGGGCAATGCTCTGAGCATGCGCCACAGTCAGTTTTATCTTTGGTGGCGATGCACTGGCGACGGTGAAATTTAGCTTTGGCAATGCGTGTTTTCTTTTTTTCGGCAAGGCTGATAGGGAGGATAGCACCCGCAGGGCAGACATCGGCACATGCCGTACAGTCAAAGTTACAAAAGGCACCAGCATCATCAAACATGAGGTGTGGCTTGAGTATTCCCTTGATCCCATATTCCATATAGGCTGGGCGTAGGCATTTCGTGGGACATGCCTCAAGGCAGAGATGGCATGCCGTGCAAAAGTCGAGGAAACGAGCCACACTTTGGCTCCCGGCAGGGCTGATGGCATGAGGGGAGGGTGCCTGTTTAGATGCTGAGGAAGTCTTGGATTTGCTTTTTTGCTCAGTGCAACTGATGATGCTCGTTGCCGCACCTAGGAGAGTCGTGCCAAGGAAAGCACGTCGATTCGCTGCGGGGAGCATCCCCATGATGGAGTTGCTTGATTGGGGAGTCTCTTTGGTATTACACGAGCAGGGGGGGGGCACTGTTGGTTGAGGTAGGGCTTTTTTCTTACCCCAAGAATATTGGTAATGAATTCCTCGCTCGCTACAGACCGAGGCACAGTCAAAACAATTGACACAACGACTATAATCAATTTCCCCGTCGCGGAGATTAATACATTGAGAGCGACAGGATTTCATACAGGCACCGCATTTGATACAGGCGCTTTGATCAAATCTTAGTTTGAAGGCAGAGAATCGTGAGAGTACGCCGAGCAAGGCGCCGACAGGGCATAGGGTGTTGCAATAGAGCCGCCCATGACGAAGAGCAAAATACCAGACACAAGCGAGTAAAAGGAGAATGGGGATGAGGAACCATCCAACAGGAGCCCATAGTGTGGGAACATAGAAAAAGGTGTCACTCACCCCGACAAGTGCGTTATTGAGCTCTGCCAAAGCTGGACGCAGAAACATATTGATCATGCGTGCAAATTGGCTGTACGGATCAATCCAAGTGATGAGCAAGCTCCCCAGCCCACCAATGAGACTCAGCGTGACGATGCCAAGCATGATCCATCGAATGGCTTTGACTGGTTTAGAATAGCGAAATCCTTTGAAATTTTTGCCTCGTATTTTAGTTGATATCCAGATGAGAATGTCCTGAAAAATGCCTAGAGGACAGAGGAAAGAACAATAAACGCGACCAAAAATTAAGGTGCCGACAAGGAGGCACACCAAGATGATGAGTGATGAGGAGACGACTCCCTCAAGACTGGATTGTAGAGCAGGGATGAATTGGAGTGAGGCGAGGAAATGTCCGATAGGGTCTGGAATAGCTTGTCGAAAGTCAGTTAAGGCAAGGAGGAAGCCGAGGAGAACGACCAATGAAACAAGCACACGCAGGAGACGTAAGCCATGGAAATGGCGAACGGGGAATTGTCGCATGTTTTTCTTGGCTCTCGTGTTTTTAGATGGCTTATCGGGCATGAAAAAAGGAGAGGGAGAATGTGATGTCTCCCTCTCTTATAGAGTTAAAAATCAGGCGAGTTTAATGCGTTTGATATTGAGTTTACTCAAATCACAAATGCCATGACCCGCCTGAGCGGCAAGCTCAATATGCTTAATATCCTTTGCCTTATGACCGAGTATCATGGCTCCAGCCGCATCACAGGCAACGGGGTCTGTTGAGACGACAAGCGTTTTTGTCAATAGTAAATCTTGAGCATCTTTCCCCTTGGGACCATTGCGCATCATAGGGGAATAAGCATCGAGAATGTTGAGATCAGGCTTGCGTAGTAAAACCCCATCACAGATACATTGTTGGAGGTCATTTTGATGGAAAAATCCTCGATCCCAAACGATACCCATCACGTTTTTCATACAGGCTGTCATGACGGCAGACCCGTGATGTTTCAGAATGGGCATATTGATGTAAACATCAGAATCGGCAATGAGTTTGTGAATTTTTGCCTCTTTGAGCTTGATAGCGGTAGGTGCCTTGCGGACAACATACATATTTTCATCATTACTTGGCACCATGTGCCCACCAGCTTGTTCAACCGCTTGTTGGATGCCACTATTTGTATAAGAACGTTGCCATGCATCGCAAGTGTGATCAAAGACATTGACCTCTTTTGCTCCAGCTTTGAGACAAAGCTCAACGACGTGTGCAACGAGGGAGGGGTGCGTATTGGCGGCAAGATTGGCAGGTTTATCCCATGCAGCATTGGGTTTAATTACGACACTTTGCCCAGGTTTGACAAAGGTAGAGATACCTCCCAGTGCGTCGAGGGCGGCATCGAGCATTGCGACGCGATTCTCTCCTCTGACTGCGACAAGATCGGGCTTACCCATTTTTGGCGATGTCTCTTTGTTGGACTTCGTGGATGCTGTCGATTCTGCGGCATTTGCCTCAAATAAGCCCCCTAGGCTAATAAGTGAAAAAGCGGCACCAACGGCAAAACCTTTTTTCAGGAAATCGCGTCTTTCCAATTCATCAAGTGTACTCATAAACTTTTAAGTTGTTTTCATTTGATGCCCGATCAAGGAATCAAGCAAGAATGAAATGCGTGTGTACGATCGGTTTTATTGAGAAAGAATAAAGGTTGTGCTCTCAATGGGAGATGTTAACGTCATCTTTGAGTTTTTCCCATACTTGACCGACTGTTATTTGGTCGATGGTGTCGGGAGATACGATGCTTATGGCTCGATTGCCAGTGAGGACTGATTTGCGTGTGCGGTAGGGATATAGCCCAATTGTTAGGGCTCCCGAGAGAGAGGAGATATGCGTCGGACCTGTGTCATTGCCGACGACTGCGAGTGCTTTTGTCGCAAGTTGAGGAATGTCCAAGAGGGTAGTTTTATTTAAGAAATTGATGACATCGGGGCTAGCTTCAGCAATAGCTGAGACGACGGATTCTTCGTCTTTTGTGCCCATGACGACGACGGAGATGTGCTGATGGTTAATCAATTTGGCAAGAGCAATATAGTTCTCTGTAGGCCAGCGTTTTTCTGGATGTTTGGGTGAGCATCCAGGGATAAATAGGATGAATCGCGCGGGTAACTCGCTAAAGTATGTCTCAGGTCCACGTAAAAAAGTGAGGTCGCTTAGGGCGTAGGGGAAGGAGAAGGGGGCGCATGTTTCTTTCCCTCTTCCCCAAGGGTGTTTTTTCTCAACATTTTTGATGAATTTCCTTTTTGATACCCAAGCAAAACTGATGGGGGAGAGCAAACGCAGTAAATTGTAGTAGCGGAATTCAGTCCTTTTAACATTTTGCATATCGTAGATGAGGTCAAAGCGCTTGTTGGCAATGCGTTTGACACAGCTCCAAAGGAGATCAATCCGCCATGATGAGGGACGCGTGTCGGTGATTATTTCGTCAAAGACTCCACATTGCTTCGTCATCTCTACAAATGCAGGCATCGTTAGTAGGGTGATGCGAGCCTCGGGGTGTTGCTCTCTAATTTTGAAGAAAGTACCTATACTTAATACGACATCGCCGAGGGCACCTAATTTAATGACGAGGATGTTTTTCATAAGTTGATGACGATGTGATTAAAATGACGCTCTCGCTTAACGGTAGATGTCTTCCTGGCTGAGGTAGTTCTTGACGTAAGTCCCGACGCCCTCCTCTAATTGAGTCATGGGCGCGGTGTATCCCATTGCGCGCAGATTGCTTAAATCTGCCTTGGTGTAGTATTGATATTTGCCTTGGAGCTCGGCTGGCATGTCCTTAAATGCTATTTTTTCAGGCAAATTTAATGCATTAAATGTTGCCTTGGCTAAGTCATAAAAAGAGCGAGCCTCACCTGATCCCACGTTAAAGAGACCGCTTATCTCTGGATGGTTTAATAGCCAGAGAACGACGTTGACGCAATCGCCCACCCAAACAAAGTCACGGAGTTGCCACCCGTCGGCATAGTGTGGATTGTAGGATTTAAAGAGTTGGACTGTTTCATTGCGCGAGACATTTGGGTAAATGTGAGCAACGACACTTTTTTGCCCACCTTTGTGGTATTCATTGGGACCGTAAACGTTGAAAAATTTGAGTCCTGCGCATTGGCGTGGTTGAGCTAACCCCTCTGCTTGATTGCGTGCTGACCATACATCGACGAGTGACTTGCTCCAGCCATAGGCATTGAGCGGACGTAGGTTCTTGAGGTGAGCTAGGTCAGAGTCGTCACTGAATCCAAGTGTGCCATCTCCGTAGGTCGCCGCAGAGGAGGCATAAATAAATTGTTTTTGATAATCCGCGCAGAACTTCCAGAGCTTTTGTGTCAGAGTCAAATTGGTGCGAACGATGAGGTCTGCATCTTTTTCTGTCGTTGCAGAGATGGCTCCCATGTGAATGATGGCATCAATTTCACTGACGTGATTGCGGATAAAATCGAGTAATTCCTCGGGGGGAATGATAGCTCGTAATTCACGTTTGGCGATATTTTTCCATTTTTCATCAGTGCCTAGAGAATCGGCAACGACGATGTCTGTGCGTCCTTGTTCTTCAAGGGCTGCGATGATATTAGAGCCGATGAATCCAGCTCCACCTGTAACGATGATCATAATTTAAAGGGATGGAATGATTTCTGTTAATGATGAGACGATTGCTGTGGCATGAGAGGGGAGGCGATCATGAGAATACAGATAATTGCGTCCGACACCAGCATTGATGCCAGCTGTGATGTCTCGCTCTTTGTCACCGACGTTGAGAGAGCTCGCCATGTCGATGTCGTATTTTACTTGAGCTTTGAGGAACATGCCTGCTCTAGGCTTCCTATCCTCATGGTTGAGAGAGGGGCAATGAAAAACGTCTTTGATTGAGATTTGTTGTTTTGCAAAGACATTTCTCATGTGTTGAGTAAAAAGTTGATAGTCCTCCTCAGAGAAGAGCCCTCTCTCGATGCCTGATTGATTTGTCACGACGATGAGGAGATATCCTTTGTCTTGTGCTTGACGGCAGAGCTCAAGAATGCCAGGAACGAGGACAAAGTCGTCAATGCGATGTGCATAATGGGTGTCGATATTGATGACGCCATCGCGATCTAAAAAGAGTGCCTTATGAGCCATAAATCTCAGATTCTACGATTCCACAAATGAGATGCCCTGATGCAATGTGCATCTCTTGAATGTGATTAGTTGCGTCAGAGGGGACATTGAGCGTGAGGTCTGCCATGTCTTTCATCTTGCCCCCTGCGTTCCCCGTTAAAGCGATTGTGGCGATTCCCATGTTTTTGGCTAACTGCATGGCAAGGATAATATTGGGGCTATTGCCACTAGTGGAGAGTCCGATGAGGACATCCCCTGCTTGTCCTACCCCCTCAAGTTGACGAGAGAAAATAGTATCAAATCCATAATCGTTGCCTATGGCAGTAAGGATTGAGGTATCGACGGTGAGAGCCATGGCATTCATTGCCTTACGGTTTAACTTATAGCGTCCGACAAGCTCGGCGGCTAAGTGTTGAGAGTCGGCGGCAGAGCCCCCATTGCCACAAAAAATGATTTTATGCCCATCGCGTATTGCTTGGGTGCAGAGTTGGGCAATCTCCTCAATTTTAGGGGCTAATGTCGAGAGCTGACGAAATTTTTCTGCAATGTGGAGAATCTCTGATTGTATCAATTTTTTCATAAACGTGGTCAATTAAGGGCAGTTGATTTTTGCGATGATGCCAGAGGTAGAGAATCCCTCTAGTCGGGGAAGCTCCAGTGCAGTGCCTCCGTAAGCGACGACGAACTGTCCCTCAGGCCAGCGATCGAGAGGATAACCCTCTTTGGCAATGACGTCGGGTCTGAGCTTATCAATTAAAGGTAAAGCGGTGTCTTCATCAAAAAGGACGACGTAATCAATGAAATCCAGTGAAGCCAGCAGAAGGCTACGCATGTGTTCGTCGTTGATGGGGCGAGAGTCTCCCTTGAGGCGTTTAACCGAGGCATCAGTATTGAGTCCGACAAAAAGAATATCACAGGCATCTTTTGCCTTCATAAATGAGTAGAGATGTCCAATATGTAAAATGTCAAAGCATCCGTTGGTAAAGCCTACTGTTTTATTGTCTTTTTTCAATTGGCGAATGATCTCTACCGCTTGATCGGGCGTGACAATATTTTTGCGGTGTTGCCATGAGGATTCTTTGCGATTGCGCTCGTTGAGGGCGGTATTGAGCTCCTCTCTCGTGACGCTCGCTGTACCAAATTTGCCCACGACGATGCCCGAGGCGACATTGGCAATTTCCATCGCCTTATCCATGGGCGCGCCAGTGGCAATGGAGGCGCCAAGTACTGCCAATGACGTGTCGCCAGCCCCCGAAACATCAAAGACCTCTTGAGCCTCAGTAGAGATGCGGACATAGTTATTTGGATGAGTTGCTGGGATGAAAATCATGCCGTGCTCACTGAGGGTAATGAGCAAATTGTCGATCTTAAATTCTTCAAATATCTTGCGGGCACCCGCAATGGCTTGTTCTGTAAAATCAGGTGAATCTGCCTTGAGTGATAAACCTGTTGCCAGATTAAACTCTTTCAAATTGGGCTTGACGAGCGAAGCACCACGATAAATAGAGTAATCAGAGGATTTAGGATCGACGATGACGACTTTGCCTTGGGATCGGCAAAGCTCAATGAGCCTAGGCATCGTTTGTTCACTAATGAGCCCTTTCCCATAATCAGATAGTAAGACCACATCCACATCGGGGAGAATGGACTGCGCCTCATCCAATAACCGTTTTGTCAGGGCAGGGGTCATTTGCAGTCTCTGCTCTTCATCCACGCGTAACATGTGATGATTGCCCGTTACGTAACGTACCTTGACAGTCGTTGTGTAGTCGGGCTCCTCAATTAACATTGGTTGACAATGAATGTCATCCATCAGCTTGCGTACGAGCTTGCCCGTCGCATCTTGACCGATAATACCTAAAAAATGAGTACGACAGCCCAGAGTACAAAGGTTGGCAGCGGCATTGCCTGCGCCCCCCAACATTTGTTTGGTTTTGCTCATTTTTAAGACTGGAACGGGAGCCTCAGGGGAAATGCGATCGACACTCCCATACAAAAATTTGTCGAGCATGATGTCTCCGATGCAGAGGACACCAACTTGAGGGAAACGGTTTATGTAAGAGCTTAGCCGGTTCATTTAAGGCTTTGAGTGTAATCTTTACGAGGTGTGAAGGCAATCCCAATCATGCCCCTTTGTGATAACTCACCGACTGATTTATCCGAATAATGAGCAATATGTTGGGAAAAGATGTCAGCTTCTATTACTTGTCCTACAAGTTATTGATTATATGGGCATTATATCCTGCGCCAAATCCATTGTCAATATTGACGACGCTGACGCCGTTTGAGCAAGAGTTGAGCATGGCGAGTAAGGTGGTGATGCCTCCGAGATTGGCGCCGTAGCCAACGCTTGTAGGTACAGCAATAACGGGAGTTTTGACGAGACCTGCTATGACACTGGGGAGGGCACCCTCCATACCTGCGACGGCTACGATGACCCGTGCACTACGGATGTCCTCTAGCTCTTCAAGGATACGATGGAGACCTGCAACGCCACAATCGTAATATCTACAAACGGTGCTACCGAGGAATTCGGCAGTGAGGGCTGCCTCTTCTGCAACAGATTGATCGGAGGTGCCTGCGCTGACGATGGCAATGTGCGTTTCTTTTGGTGGGCTTGGTGCCGATCTGACGATTGTCACTAAATGGGCAATGGGAGAGTAGATGGCATCGGGGAATGTATGACAGAGTGCTTGAGCTGCATCGTTCGAGAGGCGAGTAGCTAAGACCTTGCTGCCATGAGAGAGTAAACTTGTGGCAATATCGATGATTTGATCAGGTGTTTTACCTGCACCATAGATGACTTCGGGCGCTCCTGTGCGACGTTCTCGATCGAGGTCGAGTCTCGAATGCTCAAGTTGTGCTGTGGCACTGGATTTGAGGGCAGTGACGGCATCATCAAGGCTTGTTGTTCCGTTTTTGAAGTTGATTAAGATTTGTTCAGGAGTGCTCATGATTGAGGTTCTTGGTTCATGCTCCCCCGACGATAGCCCTCAAGATCAAGGGTGACGTGGGCAAACCCTAGTTGTTTGAGATGCTGGCAAATGCGAGGGATGCGGTCATCAGATAGTAAGCTTGACCATGATTCAGCTGGGATTTCAAGTCGAGCAAGCAGAGGGAGATTGGATGAGACGGTATGGACTCTTACGCGACAGGCGGTGATGCCGAGTGAACGTAAGAAATTCTCTGCTTGGTCGATTCTCCTCAACGTGTCTTCGGTGATGGGGGTATGATGCTCTATGCGAGTGAGTAGACAGGCATAGGGGGGCTTATTGATGAGTGTCGAGCTGAGTCCTAATTGAGAGCCGAGTTGACGGATTGCTTGTTTGCCGAATCCTGATTCTTTGAATGGGCTGGCGATTCCAAGTTCAGTGATTGCTTGGAGACCAGGGCGATAATCTCCCAAATCATCTTGATTTGTACCGTCGGCAATGAAGGGGAAGCCCTCATCAATCGCTCTTTTTTTGAGCTCGGTAAAGAGTTCTTTTTTGCAGAGATAGCAGCGAGCTGGGGGATTGTTGACGATGCTGTCAGGGATGGGGAGGCTCATGATGATCTGACGCACCTTTAATTGACTACAGAGTTGCGTAGCTTCCTGCAATTCTTGCTCCATCATATAAGGAGTTTTCGCTGTCAGGGCGATGCAATTTTGATGCCCTAAGATGGTGACTGTATAGGCAAGTAAAACCGAGCTATCGAGTCCCCCTGAGAGAGCAATGGCTAATTTCCCTTTGCCAAGAATGTTTTTTTGAAGGTAGTCTATTGATGCAATTGCTTTATGCTGCTGACTCATCTCATTCATGGCTTTTGATTGAGTTCATGATAACAGATAGAGGGATGCCCTCACGTTCAGCAATGAGGCGGCAATCGTCAAACTCTGGTTTGCTCCTGATGGTACCATCTTCGAGAGTGGCGAATTTGAGCCGAATGGAGCCCCAAGGGCTTGATATTGTCTTTTCTTCGCGAGGGAGAGTGAGCTTGGTAACGTTGCTTGTGCGGAGACCGAGTGTCGAGCTATGCTTAAAAAATGCAGTTTTAACATTGGCGAGATGATTGTGTGAGACGAGCGCGCAAACCTTGGTAGCTGGACGATTTTTTTTCATCATGATGGGTTCCATCCACGCATCACAGGCACCTGATAGCAAGAGTTGTTCTGTCAAATAGGCGAGATGCTCGGCGGTCATATCGTCGATATTAGCGCAGAGGAGGACATTCTCATTGGGAGATGAATCAAGATTTGTCTCTGAATTAGAATCTGAGTACATCATCACGGGGAGAATGTTGGGGAGTTTCTTAGAATCTCGTTGCCCGATGCCGATTCCATTGCCTCTGCATGTGCCTGCGATGCATCCCCCCCATTGATTGACGAGCGTTGCTAAAAAAGCAGCTCCTGTGGGAGTTGTCGCTTCGTGGTCAGTGCCACCAATTGATGAGGGGAATTGTTGAGCTAAGATTGCCGTCGCTGGCGCCGGGACGGGCAGGATGCCATGCTGACAGTGAATGACCCCGGAACCAAGTTCTACAGAATGACAGATGATGTGCTCAATCTGTAAATAATCAAGACAGATACATGCGCCCACAATGTCGATAATTGAATCAATAGCTCCAACTTCATGGAAATGTATCTCATCGGGTGTCGTATCATGTACTTGTGCCTCTGCATTGGCGAGGGTCTGAAAGATGGCAATGGACTTATTTTTAATCGTATCTCTCAATTCGCTCTCGTTGATCATTGCGCAAATATCCTGTAATTTGCGATGATGATGATGATGATGGTCGTCATCGACTGTAACGATGAATTGGGTGCCAGCAATACCTGATTTTTGAGTTTTTTGCGCGCAGAGAGAATATCCAGAGAGGTGGAGCTTGGCTAGATTCTTATCCAGATACTCAAATGGTACCCCTAAATCCAGCAATGCACCGAGGTTCATGTCGCCACTGATGCCAGCAAAACAGTCATAGTACAAAATATTACTCACGGTTTTACTGTAGGGCGCGTGTCTGATTCTGCAAGAAAAAGGCGCGTTAACTATCGTTTCATTGATGATTTATTTCATGGCGGATCGCGGGTTTCCCCATGCTAAAGAGTTCAGCCAGTTTATGGTGTACCTCTGCTTTTGGTGAGCTGTCGCCACGTTCCCATTTGCTGATGCTTGTGGAGCTGACACCAACTAATTTGGCTAATTGGGCTTGAGTGAGATTGAGCTTTTTTCGTCCTAGTCGTAGGCGAGATGGGGTGATCGGTTTTATTTTTATCGCTTGGGATGAGGATGCTTTCTTAGTAGATTGAGCAAGAGTTTGAGTATTTTGTGGGGTTCCCTTTAATTCCTTTGTAGGTAGGATGTCGTCGAGTGTATCAAACTCCATTCCAAAAACATCAGAGAGCGCGTCCGTGGCGATGCCAGCAGTTACGCCTTCAGTTAAGGTCTCAACGACTTGAGCGCCAACTAATTCATTCTCATCAATATCTCGTAAAACGAAAAATAAGTTAGGCTCTTCGTCTAGTCGTGCGCCGATGGCGTAGAGTACAGCGGCGAGATGTTTGCATAGATCTGCCCAATCTGGGCACGAACAATTTGTTTCTATTTCGTTAGGTGAGGGGAAAAGCCCTTCTTTAGGGTCACAGAATGCTTGCAAGATGTCATCCGACAGGGTGCCTTGAGCGAGGGCGAGGAGAGAGGAGATTTTACCTGTGCATTTTTGTTTGAGTGTCATCCATCGCGATTTTTTTAAGGGTGCGATTTTAATGGTGATTTGATAAGGGGTTTTCCTATTACCAGAGACTAATGCTGTAATCAAGCCTGTGGTAATTTGCAAATCGATGACGGCTCCACTACGGACGTACGAGCGACCTCTAGGTAAGCGATTTGAATAATCTTGATATGATTCAATATTCTTACACCAAGCTTTGCCCCAAAAGGTTTTGGCAATTTTAGTTCCCTCAATGATGACGGGTTTTAAGTCTTTATGTTTCTTCGCGAGTTTTTTAACTAACTTCTCGTTATTTTTCTTTTTTTCACTGGCGGAGATATAGGGTTTGCCCCAATAGAAATCGCTACTCATATTAGATGGTCATTGAGTTAATATCAAGTTTCACGAGCTGAATAAGCTCATCATTATTCATGGATGTTAATAATTTTTCTGCACCTTCACTGAGGATTGAATCGGCAAGATGTTGCTTATCCATGATGAGTTCGTCAATCTTTTCTTCAAGTGTGCCTTTACAAATAAATTTATGGACGAGGACATTGCGTTTTTGCCCGATTCGGAAGGCACGATCGCTTGCTTGATTTTCAACTGCTGGATTCCACCATCTGTCAAAGTGGACGACATGATTGGCGGCTGTGAGGTTGAGTCCAGTCCCTGCTGCTTTGAGCGATAAAACAAAGAAGGGCTTGGTATCGTCCTCTTGAAAGGTTTTGACGAGTTTAGCTCGTTCTTTAACGGGGGTGCCCCCATGCAATATGAGCCCTGAACGACCAAAACATTGAGTTAAATGCTCATATAGAGGATCGGTCATTTCGCGAAATTGACTGAAAACTAAAAGCTTTTCTTGACGTGAGGCAATGGACTCCACGAGTTCGGTCAGACGTAAAAATTTGCCTGATATATTTGAGTCGTAATCTCCATTACCGAGGAATTGTGCAGGGTGGTTACAAATTTGCTTAAATCGTATGAGGTAGGCAAGGACGATGCCTCGACGAGCAATGCCATTTTCGCTTGATTCTAATGCTTCCTCCATGCTTTGGACGCTTTTGGCGTACAAGGCGGCTTGTTGTTTGGTGAGTTGGCAATAGACTTTGAGCTCTGTTTTATCGGGCAAGTCAGAGATAATTCGTTTGTCTGTCTTGAGTCTACGGAGGATAAATGGTTGGGTGAGTTTCCTCAAAGGCGAGTAGTCATCATTAAGGTTCTTTGTGAAAGAGATAAAGGACTTAAGGTTGCCTAACAAATTAGGATTAATGAAATCAAAGATACTCCACAAATCAGTCAAGCGGTTCTCTACAGGAGTGCCTGTTAGGACAATTTTGTGTTTTCCTTGCAATTTGCGAACTGACTTACTTTGGCGAGAAGTAGGATTTTTGATTGCTTGAGCTTCATCTGCAATAATTGCAGGGAAGCTTAATTCAGAGAGTTGGGGCATGCGTGGGAGCATTCCATAGGTAATTAAGGCAATATCAAAAGGTAATAGATAGTTCTTTGGACTTTTTTTGAAGGTCTCGATTTCATCCTTGCTCATGGAAGAGGGGTGCAAGGTGGTTATTTTTAAGTCAGGGGTAAATTGGGCGCTTTCATTCTTCCAGTTAGAGAGGAGTGTCGCTGGGAGGATTAAGAGAACGGGGAGTTGATCGAGAGTGCCCTCTTGTTTCCAAAGTCTAATCAACGAGAGCATTTGTAGGGTTTTACCTAGCCCCATGTCATCCGCAAGACATGCCCCTAAGCCTAGTGCAGTCGTTCTCCAGAGATATTTAACGCCATCGAGCTGATAGGGGCGTAGGATGCTGTCGAGTTTATCTGGCAGGGGGGGTAAGTCAATTTGCCCAGGATTATGTAGGTCATTTAAGAGTTTTTTTAACTCTCCAGATGCCTCAAATTGACAGAGCGAATCATCGTTGTCATTGGAGCTAAAAGCTG
>JAVXPO010000024.1:21407-28000 GCA_036644695.1 Akkermansia sp.
AAAGCTGAGTCATGACAAGAGGTGCCAGACAATAATCTTAACCCATCAGCAAGGGAGAGACCATTCTTATGAGATAAAATTTCGGCTTTTTCCCAGTAATTCAGAAGCTCTGATATTTTTTGTGGATCTGCCTCAATCCATTGTCCCTTAATGCGAACAAGTCCGCCTGATGAGTGTAAAATCTCTTGAATCTCTGATTGAGTCAATCGCTCGTCCCCCAAGCTGACTTTGACAGAAAAGTCGAGAAGTGAACTTGCCGTGAATAAGCTTTTTTTTGAGACATCGAGTGCTACCGAGACTTTTGCTTTAGGGGGAGCACTTTTCCATAAATTGGCAATGCGAACGACAATATTAGCCTCTTCAAAAAGCGGAATATCTTGTAAAAAGCGGTAGGCTTCATGGCTTGTCCAGACTGCGGGCTGAAAGATAAGGCGACTATCCAATAAATCTCGTACAACCTCACTCTTTTTGGCAACCTGTTGCAGAGGGGATAAGATTGCACTTAATGATTCTTTGTCATTGGCGTATGCCCTCAAGGCTGCCGATAACGGTAAATGCTTGGGCTTGTCGGTCGCTCTATAAATGAAGCTTGCCATAAACGCAAAGGGATGCGTATTAACATCATCGCTCTTGTTCTCCGCTAAATGGAAGCTAAGCTTGCCTACATCTTTCCAGATGGGATTGAGCCCTCGGATAAAATTCGTAAAAGATTGTTCAGTTTGAGAAAATTTAATTTGAAGCGCTTGCTCAAATTCAACATAAAATCGCTCAAGTAATGTCTCATTAAAATATTCACCCCCCACAAAAGGAGGCGCGGACAAGACAATCGCCTCTAACTCAAATGATGATGGACGTGATTGCTCAAAAATACCAGATAGCTTTTTCTCATTAGGTTCGCCCCAAGTAGATAACTTTTGAATATATGAGGTAAATAATTTGTGAAAAAACTTAATGCCTTCTCCTTGAGGCTTATTTAATTGCGTCAAGGAGAGCAGCCCAAAACCATTCCCTTGCTCAAAGGTGCCAATTGAGTCTTTTAATAATCCGAGTGGTGTAATATATACTTCGTGAATCTCCGAGGGCATAGTTGAGGATGATTGTCAAAGCACACTACTCATCACAAAAGTCATCGTCATTCAACATTAAAAACAACGAGTCTTACTCAAAGACAGGCTTTTGATGTTAAATGACGATATTTTATAGCTCTCGTGTTAATGTCTGCGACGACGCTAGATCAATGCGGCTCGATCAACATCTAGCAAGGATGTGAAGTATTTCGTTTAATGAATAGGTTGTGGAATCTTTCTGACGCAGAGCCCTTTCTTTTATGGAGATAATGTTTTTTCTTGTCCGAAAAAGAAGAAACAGGTATTGTTAACAAAACTATTGGTGAGGAATATAATTCGTCATCAATAGAGGTTATTCGCTATTTTTTAAGTTTCCCCCCATTACTCTCCCTTATGTCTTCAGAACGATTAGCTGGTGTGCTCATTCCGCTTTTTTCAATGCGTCGTCAGTCAGATCATGGCATAGGAGACGTGACGGCATTGAGAGAGTGGATTGATTGGGCTTTTGAGAATCATGTTGGTTTTTTACAGTTATTGCCAATCAATGCTTTGGGGCGAGATGAGACGCCCTCGCCGTATTCTGCCATTAGCTCAATTGCCTTAGAGCCCTTATATTTATCGCTAGAGCCGTGGGTTTTCCCTGGCTTAAAGGAGCGCATTGATTTTAATGCTGTTGATGCGCCTAATAGTCAGTATCCCTCTGATCCTAATTTGGTAGATTATCCCAAAGCGAGGCAATTCAAAATGTGGGTATTTCGTCAATGTTGGCTTAATTTCCAGAGAGAGGAGGAATTGTCTCCGTTGCGTGAGGAGTTTGCCGAATGGTGTGACGATCAGGATAATTGGCTTGAGGATTTTGCCTCATTTAAGGTGCTTGGTAATTTATTTGGTACAGATGCCTGGTGGCAATGGCCTGAGCAGGATGTCGATAAGGCTCGCGTGATTGCAGAGGGATTTGCCGATGAGAAAAATTTTGAAAAATGGTTGCAATGGTTGAGTTTTCGTCAATTTGAGGCGGTACGTACCTATGCCAACCAGCGAGGCGTTGCCTTGATGGGGGATGTTCCCATTGGTGTATCAATGGCGAGCTCTGATGTCTTTTTCCAACGTCATTTATTTGATACGAGTTGCTTTGGTGGGGCGCCTGCTGAGGGGGACTATGCTGACGACCCCTTTACTGCCAAATGGGGGCAAAATTGGGGTATTCCGCTTTATCGCTGGGATGTGATGGCTCATGATAATTATGCTTGGTGGCGTCGTCGCATTCAATATACGGCGCGTATTTTTGCTATTTACAGGATTGATCACATTCTCGGGTTTTATCGGATTTATTCATTCCCATGGATGCCTGATCAAAATCAGACTTTTTTGAATTTGAGCCATGATGAAGCTGCCACACGAACGGGGGGACGACTACCAGGGTTCCTCCCAAGGGCAGATCATACCGCATGGGATCGGAAGCTCAATTTGATGAATGGAGACCGTTATTTACAGGTGCTCCTCACGGCGGCACCTGGGGTGCGCGTTGTTGGCGAGGATTTGGGCTGTGTCCCTGATTATGTCCGTCCTAATATGCAGCAATTACGGATTGCCGGGTTTAAGATTCCTCATTGGGAAATTAAATCCAATGGTAAAATAGTCAAGGGGAGTGAATATAATCCATGCTCTTTTGCAACGTATGGAACGCATGATTTTAATACAATCATGGAGACATGGAATGATGCATATCAATCAATAAGCAAGGCAAGAGATGCGGGGATTTATGCGCATGGTGTTTTGACTCAGCCCAAGGATGACTCTTTGATGGCGGTCTGGCGCGAGGCCGATAATGGATTGCGTTTGTTGGACTGGTTTGCCGATTATGCGGCGGTGGATGCCAAATCGGTGATTTGCCCATGGAACGATCAGGTTAAAGACTTTATGTTTCGTGCCTTATTGGCATCTAAAGCTAATTATGCGGCATTAATGTGGACTGAGCTTTTTGATATAGATGAGCGTTTGAATACGCCGGGGACTGTCGGTGGGACTAATTGGCGGTGGAGGATGTCTTTTACCGCTCACGAAGCCTTAGCTAAGACTCAATCCACGTGGTATCGAGATGTCGTTGTCGAGACTGAGCGTTATACTCCCCTCTCTGAAGAATTGACGAGAACGCTAAAACAAGCTGCTAGCTCGGCACCGTTCCCTATTCTGATTGATGCACATATGGATGTGCTAATGACATTCTTACGTCTGCCTCATTGAGTATACTCTCTTTTATCAAATTTGGGTTCGTAGGAATAATTCTTGAAATATAAATGAACGATTGTACCCTGTTAGCAGTCTTAATTTGTAATTCTTATGAAAGAACTTAAAGGAACTCAAACAGAAAAAAATTTGTTAATGGCGTTTGCTGGCGAATGCCAAGCTCGGATGCGTTACAACTATTTTGCAAGTGTCGCAAAGAAGGAAGGGTATGAACAAATATCCTCTATTTTTACGGAAACGGCAGATAATGAAAAAGAACACGCTAAAGTATTCTTTAAATATGCCCAAGATGCTTGTGTTGAGGCAACTTTGCCATTGGGTTCTGTCGTGCTAAAGGATACGGAGAAGTGTCTCCTTGCTGCTGCATCTGGTGAATATGAAGAATGGTCAGATTTGTATCCTAATATGGCCGATATTGCTGAGAAAGAAGGCTTCCCTGAGATTGCAGAATCCTTTCGTCGCATTGCTATTGTCGAAAAGCATCATGAAGAGCGTTATCGAAAATTAGCAGAGAATATCAAAAACGGCACTGTCTTTTTGAAAGATGGTGAAGTCTGGTGGAAATGCCGTAACTGCGGATATATTGAAAAAGCAACCGCAGCCCCTAAACTTTGCCCTGCATGCAAGCATCCTCAAGCGTACTTTGAATTACTCGACGATAACTTTTAATCTCATAAATAATTAACGATAAACTCATAACGATGAAATTTCAAACATTTATTCCTATCTTCGCGGCAGTTGCTTGCGTTGCTCCCTCGTTGGCTGCCGATGTGTGGTTGACCGATATAGCTGAAGCTCAGAAAAAAGCTGCTGCTGAAAATAAACTGATCCTCATGGACTTTACTGGCTCTGATTGGTGCCATTATTGCCAAGTGATCAAAAAAGACGTTTTTGATAAAGAAGAGTTCCAAAAACCAGCCTCTGAACAATTTGTCTTACTCGAACTTGATTTTCCCAATACTCCAGGGAAGCAAACACCCGAAGTAAAACAAAAGAATAAAGTCTTGGCGGAAAAATATGAAGTGAGAGGCTTCCCAACCATTATTTTTGCCGATGCAACTGGGCGTCCTGTTGATTCCTTTAGCGGTGCTTTGCCGATGGATCAAGTAAAGGCTAAAATGACTCAAGCTATTGAAAAGAATAAAACAATTACGGCTGCAATCAAAAAAGCAGATGCCGCCACTGGCGATGCCAAGATTGATGCTCTTGTCGAGGTTTTAAAGCTGGCTCCATCTGATTATAAAGATGGTTTTTACTCCGACATCAAAGAAGAGATAATCAAACTTGACGTAAACGATAAAAAAGGTCTGAAAGCTGCTGATGGGAAGGCAAAGATTATTGCTGCTCAAGAGCAAGAGCTGATGAAGCACTTGGCGACAATTCCTCAAGAGAAGGCTCAAAATCCTGAATTTATAATGAACAGTATGCAGGAATACTTGAAGAAAGATGGTCTCATTCCTGAAACTAAACAAAAAATCAATTTTGTTATTTCTCAGGTTTTGATGTCAGAGGGTAAGTTGGATGACGCTCTCGTGAGAATGGATGAAGCTTACAAGCTGGCTCCGACCACCAAGGAAGCTGAGATGATCAAAGAACAGAAAGAAATGATTGAAGCCAATAAGGATAAAATCAAAGAGATGATCGAAGCAAAAAATCAAGAGAAAGCTAAGGGAGAAGTTGCGCCAGCGCCAGCTTCAGAAAAACAGGATGCTACTCCTGCGGCTAAGTAATTTGGCATATTCATATCCCGTCCTAAAAAAGCGTTACAAGGTTAGGTTCGAGGCTTAACATTTTTTCAACACCTAGTAAGTTGCAACTTGCTAGGTGTTTTTTATTCGGTCACACCTGACCCTCAGAGGCGGGCTCACAGCAGGATAAATTATCAATCGATAACGGCGGCGCGAAGCAAGGGCGAAATAAGGCGGCGATGCATCACGTTCTCCCTCAGACCCGTTTTTGATTTTAGACGGTTATTTTTTGGCGGAATCAGGGGCAAAATTCAGAAAGACGGGTCAGATTTCCACTTTCCTTTTTTATGATACATAAGAAAGGAAAGTGGTATAAGAGATGAGCGTTGTACCACTTCCGCAAGCTCCTTAAGGAGCTTGCGAAGCTTTTTATTCTCATCCGAATCATGCTACAATGTAGAATGATTGCCCAATCGAATCTCATTTGACCTGCTGTTTTTTTAATCGAACTTTTTCAAGATCGACTATTTAATGTTGAAGAAAAAGCGCAAATGTTATTTTGGGATATCTTATTCTTAGGAATTTGTACAACAAGGATGCGAGAAAAAGATATAAGAGAGGAAATATAAAATAGAATATATTTCCTAATAATTTATTCTCGGATAAAAAATATGAAGCTGTCTCTATCACAATTATATGTGTTACATAAACAAAAAAGAATGTGGCAGAAAAATTTCTCCAAAAATCATCTAGTTTAGGTACTAATCGACAAATTGTGTGAGAGAGAGTTAATGTACCTAATATTCCTATAATCGCAAGAAAAAATGGTTGAATATAAAATTGATTTCGTAATATAATATATATTAATATATATACAATGATTAAAAACTTTCCATATTTTATAAAAAAATCATTTATTTTTACTAGTGATATTGGAGCTAAGAAGTATCCCATAGCAAAATAAATAAAGTTAAAAGCAAGCTTAGGTAATATAGTTGTCCCTTCAAATGGAGGAATGTTAAAGGAAAAGAAAATAATACTCAATATGACGAATACTAGGACTAAAAAAGAGGGGGGAATTTTACTCCGACAATAAGAAAGTAGCGGAGTCATTAAAAAGAAAATAATTAGATAAAGCAAAAACCATAATGGGTAATCCCAAGGGAAGGATTCACTTTGCCAGCATAGAATTCTATCAAAAAAATCGAATAATGAATATCCCTCTGTCCCTTTAATTGCTTCTCTAATTGACGCTATGAAAAAAACAAAAATATTCCAAAATAAATAGCAACAGGAATAAATAATAATTTTATTTTTAGGGAATGAATCTTTTTTCCCTAAAAAGTAGGCAGAAAGAAAAAGAAAGGCATCCATTGATTATATGATAACGACCATAAAAATTCTGATGTTTTAGGCATAATATGTTCATGTCCGTAAACAACTGCTAGTAAACCTAAAATCCTAGCAAGCTCTAACCACGCTACTCGATTTTTTGCTGATTTATAAACAGGATTCATGTATTGATTTTGGTGAATTTAAATGTTGTCGCTCATACAATTGACATGGGTAGATTACGGATTTATAATCCGAT
>JAVXPO010000025.1:0-1215 GCA_036644695.1 Akkermansia sp.
AAGAGGCTCATTTTGTAACAGATGAGGATATTGTTACAGATGAAGCACGTAGAAGTTATAGAGAAGTTGTAAGTGAGTTAAACGAAAAATTTCCAAATCCAGAAGCAGTAGTTACCGAGAGCGATAAAAAAGAGTTCTCAAAACTATTTGGAGAGTATTTGCGTATAGAAAACATCTTGCAAAATTACGATGAATTTACACACCTTAAAGCATTCCAAGCTATAGACAGAAATGATCCAAAAGCTGTTGAAGCGTTCAAAGAGGCTCATTTTGTAACAGATGAGGATATTGCCACCATGCCAAAGATTGAGATATTACCTGATCGCACGATTCAAGATTACAGATCTACTTATAATGATATTCGTGACTGGTTAAGACGTGAGAAAAATGGCGAAGAATCAGAAGAGTCAACAATCAACTGGGATGACGTAGTATTCGAGATCGATCTGCTAAAATCTCAAGAGATAACCCTTGAGTATATTCTCGAATTGATTTTTGAGAATCATAAAAAGACTAAAGACAAAGCTTCATTAATAGAGGAAATTCGTAGGCTCATCCGTGCAAGTATTGGCAATAGGGCAAAAGAGAGCTTAATCGTTGATTTTATTAATGAAACAGACCTCAATTCCATTCAAGATGAAGACAATATTATAGATTATTTCTTCCAATATGCACAAGAAAAACAGAAAATTGAGGCAACAGAATTAATTGAAGGAGAGAATTTAAATGAGATAGAGGCAAAACGCTATATTACATCTTCATTAAAGCATGAATTTGCCAATGAACACGGAACAGAACTCAACTCTATTTTACCTAAAATGAGTCCTCTGAACCCTCAGTATTTGCCAAAAAAGAAAAATGTTTTTCAAAAAATTGTTTCGTTTGTCGAGAAGTTTAAAGGAGTGGGAGGGCAAATTTGACACACAACGCACATTCGTAAGCATATAATACAACTTTCACCTTTTATGTGCTATAAAAAGCCGTTATTTTTCTTATGGAGGGCTGGGGGCTGGGGGAGAACGTGTTGCGTTAAGGACGGTGATTTTTGGGCAGAATCTGACCCGTCTTGATGCTTACTCAGTAATCAATAAAAAATCGGGGTATCTGTTAAGATACCCCGATTTGTTGTTGTTGTTATTATTGCTGTTGAGGATGATGATGGAGTCAACGTGTCTTGGTGATCTTTGAGTGTTTGTGGGAGTTTGCCGGGGAGGG
>JAVXPO010000025.1:1225-24157 GCA_036644695.1 Akkermansia sp.
GTGAACGTCGCGCAACTGATTGAGCTCAGCTGAGGCAGGGGAATCGCTCATAAGGTCAGCACCACGGTTATTTTTAGGGAATGCAATGACTTCACGAATGGATTCTGCGCCACAGACGAGCATGACCAAACGGTCAAGCCCCAGAGCTAAGCCACCATGGGGAGGTGCGCCAAAGCTAAAGGCATCGAGAATGTGCCCAAATTGTTCACGGGCTTGCTCGTTGCTAATGCCAAGAGCGCGAAACATGGCAGATTGCAGTTCGCGCTCGTGGATTCGGATGGAGCCACCGCCCAATTCGGTACCATTGAGGACGACGTCGTATGCTTGAGCGCGCAAGTCGGCGGAGAGCTCTCCCTTGAGGAGTTTTTCTTCGTCTTCTTTGACTGGGCGCGTGAAGGGGTGGTGAATGGCAACCCAGCGTTGTTCTTCATCATCCCAACCGACGAGCGGAAACTCAATGACCCATAAGAAGTCACGTTCGTTGTTATCTTTGAGCAGTTCGAGAAATTCGGCAGATTGGAGTCTGACGCGTCCGAGGATATTACAGGATTGTTCCCAATCGCCTGCGGCAAAGAGAATCAAGTCACCTGTTTCAATATTGAGGGCTTTGATTAGCTCTTGTTTTTCTTCTTCGGAGAGGAATTTAGCAATGGGGCTCTTCCATTCATCCTCACGCACCTTGATGTAGGCAAGCCCCTTAGCGCCAGCCTCTAAAGCTGTTTTTGTAAGGGAATCAATTTGCCCGACTGAGGCAGTCGAGAAGCCTTTCGCATTGATTGCTTTAACCACGCCACCATTTTTGACTGCATTGGCAAATACCTTAAATCCGCTCTTGATGAAGAGGGAAGAAACGTCGGTCAATTTCATGTCAAAACGACGTTCTGGCTTATCAGAGCCGTATTGATCCATCGCTTCTCTCCACGTCATGCGAGGGAATGGAGTCGGGATATCGACACCAATGGCTTCTTTGTAGGCACGCTTGAGTGCTCCCTCAGTCAGGGTATAAATATCCTCTGGGGTAATGAAGGATGCCTCAATATCAACTTGAGTAAATTCAGGCTGACGATCGGCGCGTAAATCTTCATCACGGAAACAACGGGCAATCTGGAAATAACGTTCCATCCCTGCAACCATCAGCAATTGTTTGTACTGCTGGGGGGCTTGGGGCAATGCATAAAATTTACCTGGTGCAAGACGTGAGGGGACTAAAAAGTCACGAGCGCCTTCTGGTGTAGACTTTGACAAGATTGGGGTCTCAATCTCTAAAAAGGCGTGCTCGTCAAGATAGTCTCGCATTGCCTTGGTGACACGGTGTCTGACTTGCATGTTGCGAGCCATTTCTGGACGTCGTAAATCGAGGAAGCGATACTTTAAGCGAATATCCTCGTTAGAGATATTGCGATCAAGCTGGAAGGGGAGCACCTCTGCCTTGTTAACAATCGTCAACATTGAGGCATTGACCTCAATGCCCCCCGTTGGCAAATCAGCATTGGTCGTATCGACCGTGTCGGTCACGAGACGAGCGATGACATCGCCCTCAATCTGGATCATATCCTCTGAGCGTAATGCTTGAGAAGCTTTAGCAACCTCTGCATTTCTGTCAGGATGAAAGACGACTTGAGTCACGCCAGAGCGGTCGCGAAGGTCGATAAAGGTCACGCCTCCGTGATCTCGGACGGAGTCAACCCAGCCAATAAGTTTGACGGTTTGTCCAATGTCTGAGGGACGAAGTTCGCTACAGGTATGAGTACGGTAACTGTTCATAATAAAAAATAAGTGAATGGATGATTTCCTGATTAGTGTTGAATGAGGGGGAGGATAACTGAGTCAAGATCGTCGATTGAGACGGTTTGTGTTTGGCGGTCAGACATCGTTTTGAGTTCGAGCATCGGATAATCTTGCCCTACGACGAGAGCGTAGCGTGCGCCGATTTTCTCTGCTTTTTGGAATTGAGCACTCATCTTAGCTGGTGCGAGAGGTAGGTCTACCTTGCACTTTAACGCTCTCAAATGAGAGGCGAGGGCTAAGGTCTCTTTGCGTCGTGAGGCATCGCCTTGGACGATATAAAGGTCACATCCTGATGTAGCAAGGGTCTCTTGCATGAGCTGATGTGCATGAGGGGTCTCGTTAATTAAATGGGTAATCACAGCATCACCCATGGCAAATCCCGTAGCTGGCAAATCCACAGCCTTGTTGGATAAGGCAGCAATCAGCCCATCGTAACGCCCACCACCTGCAATTGCTCGCAAATTTTTAGCCGTGTCAAAAATCTCAAAGACGAGCCCGGTATAATAAGCCAGCCCTCGCACAATCGAGAGATCCAGCTTGATGTAAGATTCGAGTCCGCGAGCCGTCAAATCCTCAAGCAACACATCATAGCCAGCTGAGACACCCACGGGGGGGTGCTCAATGAAATCGACTATTTCAGCGCGTGAGAGAGCAAATGCATCGAGTTTACGTTGGCATTCCTCTGGGCGATCACGTTCAAATTTATCAATAACTGCAAGGAAAGCAGGTATATCCGTCTCTGCAATCCGATGTAAGTTTGCAAACTTAATCCATGCCTCACGGTCAGAGACGCGAACGATGAAGTCGCCTTGTTTGAAGCCCAACTCAAGCATGCAATCAATGGAGAGGGCGATCAATTCTGAATCAGCCCAAGCAGATGCCTCACCGAGGATGTCAGCATTGAATTGGTAAAACTCTCTCAAACGACCTTTTTGTGGTTTTTCGTATCGGAAGCAAGAGCCAATCTCAAACCATTTGAGCGGTTTGGCATATTCGCGCTGATAGGCAGCAGCTATACGCCCAAGTGATGCGGTCAGCTCGGGGCGCAATGTTATATCGCGTTCCCCTTGGTCTTGAAAGCGAAAGAGTTGCGTAGGCAATTCCCCCCCTGTCTTTTTTAGGTAGAGCTCTGTAGACTCAACGGTAGGAGCCTCCCATTCAGCAAAACCATAACGTTTGGCAGCCCGTCTCCAAGCATCAAACAAATAATTGCGTACCGCGCACTCTACAGGGGCAAAATCCCTGAATCCAGGCAGGGGTTGAAATCGGGCATCGGGCATGATCTAAAAGTAAAATATTAAAATTGAAGCTGAAATAATTTACAACTTTTCTTGTTCTTGGCAAGTGTAGCTTTTCAAAATCTCAATGTTCTACACGAACGGGATGAGCAATCGGATTGACTGGGCGCGTTTGAGGAGAGCTGGGATTCGTTACTTTGGGCGGTTTGGCTGATGTTGTCGAGCTACCTTGCTTGACCATCATGGGTAACTTGATATGTAGTAAATCCTCTACAGGGAATCTCTTGACGGCATCGCGAGAGGATTGATCACTTAAGAATTTGGTCAATTCTGGATGATTGAGCAAGGTTGCCATATCTTCTTTTTCTACCGAGGCTCGAATGGCGACATCTCGACTGAGATTCCACAATCGACGTGGGCGAGGAATATGCGGAGCCACAACAGAATAGTGACGGACGGCATCCTGTGGCTCAAAGGTCGCAAGATAAGCAACGATTTTAGCCAAAGAAAGGCGTTCTTCATCAGTTAATGGGTCAAATTTGGCAATCCATTGAGTCGATTCGGTTTCACAAATCTTCTTTTTCCATGAGTACACCCAAGGTGTTGAGATTGTCTGTTGAGCATTTGATTGAGCTAGGGCATACTCATGGGCTCGCTTAATATCGGCAACGGAGCCATAATAAAAGATAGCCACTAAGCCCACCCAAACGAGCACGCAAACCATGAGTAAGGTCGTTATAATCCCTTTGACACCGCCAAAACCCATTTTACGCCCCCATGAGAAGACATTGCTAAACCAAAATAACCCATGGGTAAAAACGGCAAAAACACAGATGGCAGAGCCCCATGCCAAGGTCGTCACCATCCAGCTACGCGGATCAGAGGTGATGAAAGATAGGTAAGAATAACCATATTTGCTAATCCAGAAATAAGCGACAATGGCGCATAATACAGAGGCACCAAAGAGAATCATTTTGATAATCCCCTTCAAAACGGCAAAGATGAGAAATCCCGCTAAAACCGTGCCAATAACGACATAAATGGTGGTTGATGTGTCCACAAAAAATTATTTTCTTAATTGCCTCGTTGGCATCGTTGACGCAAAAAATGATCACAGAGAGTCAGCCATGTCATCGCCTCTACAATAGGCACCGCACGCGGTAAGACGCACGCATCATGGCGTCCACGCCCCTGTAAGCTCGTATTTTCACCAGCATTAGTCACGGTATCTTGTGGCACCATGAGGGTTGCCGTCGGCTTAAAGCCAATACGCATGACAATATCCTCACCATTACTAATCCCCCCCTGAATACCCCCTGAATGATTAGTTAACGTTCTGACTCGCTCCCCATCCATACGAAAAGCATCATTGTGCTCACTCCCCGTCATCTCGGTAGCGGCAAAACCAGAGCCGATCTCAAATCCTTTGGTCGCCGGGATACTCATCATGGCATGAGCCAATGTTGCCTCTAGTTTGTCAAATACAGGATCACCCAATCCAGGGGGACAGTGCCTGACGATACATTGAATCGTCCCGCCTAAAGAATTACCCTCATCTCTCGCTTGCTTAATAGCAGTAATCATTTGCTCTGCTCTGGCAAGATCTGCCGTCCTGACAATATTGCTCTCAATCATGGAGGCTGTTACCGTATCTCGATCGACTTGAGCATGAATGCCATGAATGGAATCAACCCATGCTAAAACCTCTAGCTCAGGAATCGCCTGCAAGAGGACAGCCTTTGCTACAGCACCTGCTGCAACGCGCCCAATCGTCTCACGAGCAGAGGCTCGCCCCCCCCCTGCCCAAGCGCGAATACCATATTTGGCATCATAGGTATAGTCCGCATGAGAAGGACGATAGGCAGTTGCCATCTCATCATAAGCGGAGGAGCGTTGGTCTTTATTCCTAACACTCAAGGCAATTGGTGTCCCCAATGTGACACCATCCAGCACCCCCGATAAAATCTCTACTGCATCCGCCTCAGCGCGAGGGGTCACAATCGAGCTCTGCCCTGGGCGACGACGATCTAACTCGTGCTGAATCCACGCAACATCTAATGGCACCAGAGACGGACAGCCGTCAATCACCACGCCAACACCTGCACCATGAGACTCACCCCAAGTAGAAATGCGAAAATTTTGTCCAAAGCTGCTCGACATGAGATGGAGTCTAACGTCTCAAAGCGACATGGTCAAGAAGCTCTACCGTTCTGTCAATCTCTTCAACCTATTACGCAACGTAATACGTTGAGCCGAAGAAACGCGCTCCACGAATAAAACCCCATTTAAATGATCACATTCATGTTGGAAACACCGTGCAAGCAAGCCGTCACAGTTAATCATCACCGTCGAGCCATCCAGCAAGGTCACAGTCGCTTTGACACAGGAGGGTCTCGTGACAGAGGCACGAATTTTGCGCACACTCAAGCACCCTTCATGGAAGGCAACCATACTCCCATACGGCTCAAGCACTGGATTGATAAAGGTGAGTGGCATGATATCCGCCAGCGTCTTATCGACCCCATCGACCTGTAAAAACTGCACTGATTCCTCATCAGTAGGAATATCAATAATCACCAACTGAATGGGGACATTGACCTGAGGTGCCGCGAGACCGACGCCATCTGCTGCATACATCGTCTCAAGCATATTTTTTGCCAAGGTCAACAGATCTTCATTGACTGATTCAACGAGGCGACTCTTTTGACGAAGCGTCGGATGACCATACTGTATAACTTCCAATAGCATGAGATAAAAAGGTATAATTCAGTGAATAATAATTAGCGCGATTTGTGTGCCGGCTGGACTTCTATTCTTGCAGGAACTTCTTTCGCGTCAATCCCTGCTGCCGTCAGCATATCCCAAATTTTGACAATGGTGCCAAATGACGCCTTGCCATCGACATCTAATTGGAGTTCTTTATCGGGATATTGTTGATGAAATTGGAGCAAAATAGCCTTTAATTCATCCATCTTAATCACAACTCCATCCAAAGCAATTTGAGAATCTTGCGACACCGATAAAATGCCTCGTTTCTCTTGATTCTTAACACCTTCCATGTATTCCGTAGCTGGCACATCAATTTTCAAAAGGTGCTGAGGCTTCTTCCACTGAGAGTGAATGATGAAAAAAATCAGCAAAATCGTCAAAATGTCGATCATCGGCACGATGGGCACTGCCGAGGCTATAGTACGTTTGCGATAAAATTGCATCGTTTCCAGACAAATAAAATTAGCCTTGCACCTTAAAACGCCAAGAAATTAACTCTGTTATCAACATTTCCATGCGACTTGAGGTTTGTTCTAAGCGACGAGAGAACCAAATATTAGCCATCACGGCAGGTGTCGCAATCGCCAATCCTGCAATCGTCGTATTCAGAGCATTGGCAATCCCTTGAGAGATAGCCCCTTGATTATCCTCTACACCAAATGAGGCAAAAACAATCACTAACCCCGAGGCTGTTCCCAAAATACCAAACATTGGGGCAATCATAATAATCATATCCAACAAGGGCAATCCCGCTTGGAGATGGATAAATTCTTCTTTTGCTCGTGCCTCAATCAAGACTCTACGCTCCTGTTCCGAGTTCCCTGGCGCACTTAAAACATAATCGACAAGTCGTGCCAGCGGAGAATGGTCACCGCGTACAGCCTCTTGTAATTCTTCGCCACTCGCCTTGCCCTGTAGGCAATCCTCAAGAGTTTTAACCAAAGAAGGGGGCATAATCAACGAACGCCTCACATTGATCAAACGATGCACAATCACTGCAATCACGATTATCGAGCAAATAAGAAGAGGGTACATGAAAATACCACCAGCCATAAAAAAATCCGAAATATTTTGAGATATATTCATAAATAACAGGAGAGCTCAGCATAGAATAAAATGAAGATTGACGCAATGGCAAGCAACGGCATTCATCGAAGAAAAGCCTAAAATACTCTCAGAATCGTCTTATTCTTGATGCAACTTTTTTTATCTCTATAATAAAAGCATGAGTGTATCCAACTATAAAATCCACAGACTCACCAAACTCAATGATCCCCTATTCGTCGAGGCAAATGATATTTACACACGTAGCTTCCCCCTACATGAGCAACGATCTATCCAAGACTTACCCGATGCCTTGGCTCATCCTGATTTTCGTTATGAAATCGTTTTAACAGACACACGACAAATGGCGGCTATTCTCTGTTATTGGGAAACTCCCACTTTTGTTTATATCGAGCATTTCGCCGTTAATTCTCAAATGAGGGGCTTAGGCATCGGTCAATTTTTGCTCGACGACTTAAAACATAAAGTTTCGGTACCCGTCATTTTAGAAATTGATCCCCCCATTGATGATATATCCAAAAGAAGGCTCGAATTTTACCGTAGGAGTCACTTCATCACCAACGAGCAATTTGACTATATTCACCCCCCATATACATCAGATGGAGTCCCCTTCCCCCTCTTGGTTTTGAGCTACCCAACTGAGCTAGATGAGCCTACCTACCGTCAATTCGAGACTTATCACCATCACACAATCATCAATCCTGCACTGTAAATTTCATTGTCCAAATGAATCACTATCTTTATTTCAAGGTCAGCCAACGGAGCAATCTTGGAAACTTTAGGTTAAGCAATAAATAGACACCTTGGCAAATAGCATAAATCACGGGGACTAAAATCCACCAAACCCACGGAGCCCACACATTGTATTTTTGTTGAATCCCCATGAATAAGACAATCACTACCATATGAAAGCAATACACAAAAAAGACACCTTGGCTTAGCTGGGCAATATGTGAGGCAAAACGACTTTGAGACCACCAAATACCACCGCTCAACAGAGCGAGGATACCTAAAGGGGTCACTGGATCATAAATAATCACCTCACCCCATGGGGTAAGTTTGAGTGAGCATACAATGGCAAAAAAACAAACAACCCACTGATGAATTCTCAATGGTACTTGACGCCAACGCTCTAAGGCACCTGGAATCATGGCAATCAAGATACCTATGGCAAAATCGCCAAACATATAGGGTTTAGACCATGCTTGATTTTGAGAAAAGGGCTGGATAAAAAGGCATGCTAGAGCGATTCCCCAAAATAAAGCTCTACTTTTTGACAATAAAAAGACGGTGATGATATTAAAAATCATCAAATCACGCAAAAACCAGAGAGGTACGAGCACGGGGTCATATCCCAGCCCGAAACATTGACAAAAGAGCGTAATAATCGACCGATTGAGGTCTCTAGCGACGCTTATCTCGCCCATCGCATGCAGGCTTAAATCTCCAATCATAAAAAGGAGATTCCAGACGATATAAGGGCGCAAGAGAGAGCATAAGCGTTTTTTCAGGTAGGAGAGAGACGGTCTCCCCCCTGCCTCAAGATGACGAGCTGAGAAATATCCAGAGAGGATAAAAAATAAGGCGAGAGACGAGGTTAGTAATGGGTCATTCCACAAACATGGTGCGCCCACATGCTGGAGGATGATGGACATCATCGCAAGTACCCGAGCACCATCGACCCAATCAAGTCGTTTGGATGTAGTTTGAGGCGTCAATATTGCTGGGGATTGCGTTACGGTTGCCATGAATCTTTTAGTGGATAAAAAAGCCGCCCGAGTTGTTCACAAGGGCGGCTTGAAAGAAGCAGCAAAATTACTTTAGCAATATTGCTTATTGAGCACTTCCATCACTTCCTTAGCGGCAGCGGGGATGTTGGTACCTGGCCCAAAAATAGCCACAGCACCATGCTCACGTAAAAAGTCATAATCTTGGGCAGGAATAACGCCACCGCAGAACACCTGAATATCAGGGCGTCCTTGCTTGGCTAATTCTGCGACAAGAGAGGGCAAAAGTACCTTATGTCCTGCTGCTAGCGAACTCATACCGACGACGTGAACGTCGTTCTCCACAGCCATCTTGGCTGTTTCTTCGGGAGTTTGGAAGAGCGGGCCTACGTCTACGTCAAAGCCAAGGTCTGCATAAGCCGAAGAAACGACTTTTGCACCACGGTCATGACCGTCTTGTCCCATTTTTGCGACAAGAATGCGAGGGCGACGACCTTCACGTTCAGCGAAAGCGTCCGTCAATTTGCGAACCTCTTCAACGAGAGGATCTTTTCCGTATGTTGCACCGTACACGCCAGTAATGAGTTTAATTGGAGCTTTATGACGACCGAAATAAACTTCCAGAGCGTCTGAGATTTCGCCGAGTGAGGCACGAGCACGAGCTGCCTTGATACCAAGGTCGAGCAAGTTACCTTCCCCTGTTTCAGCACATTTTGACAAAGCGGCGAGAGCTGCCTTGCAAGCTTCGGGATCGCGTTCAGCACGCAATTTAGCCAAGCGAGCAAGCTGAGCATCACGGACGGTCGAGTTATCGACTTCGAGAATGTCGAGCTTAGCTTCTTTATCGAGGCGGTATTTGTTAACACCGACGATAGGTTCTTTACCTGAGTCGATAGCTGCCTGACGGCGAGCGGAGGCTTCTTCGATACGCATTTTGGGCAAACCAGTTTCGATTGCCTTAGACATGCCACCGAGGGCTTCAACTTCCTGAATGTGCGCCCAACCTTTACGAATCATTTCGTTGGTCAGGTATTCCACATAATAAGAGCCACCCCATGGGTCGATTACTTTACAAATGGTCGTTTCGTCCTGGAGGAACAACTGAGTGTTACGAGCAATGCGAGCGGAGAAGTCAGTAGGCAAAGCAATAGCTTCATCCAATGAGTTGGTATGCAAGGATTGCGTGTGACCAGAGACAGCAGCCAAAGCTTCAAGGCAGGTACGAGCAATGTTGTTGTACGGGTCTTGTTCTGTCAGAGACCAGCCAGAGGTCTGAGAGTGCGTGCGAAGAGCAAGCGACTTAGGGTTCTTGGGGTTAAACTGCTTGATGATTTTAGCCCAGAGCACACGAGCGGCGCGCATCTTGGCAATTTCCATAAAGTAATTTTTACCTTGTGCCCAGAAGAAGGATAAACGAGGGGCAAATGCGTCGATGTCAATGCCAGCCTTGAGCCCGGAACGAACATATTCCAAGCCATCAGCGAGGGTATATGCCATTTCAAGGTCAGCGGTAGCACCAGCTTCTTGCATGTGGTAGCCAGAAATCGAGATCGAGTTAAACTTGGGCATGAACTTCGAGGTAAACTCAAAAATATCTGCAATAATCCGCATCGAAGGTTCGGGGGGATAAATGTAGGTATTACGCACCATGTATTCCTTCAAAATGTCATTTTGAATGGTACCAGCCAATTGATCGAGCGAAACGCCCTGCTCCTCAGCAGCAACGATGTAGAAGGATAGGATGGGCAATACTGCACCATTCATTGTCATCGAGACGGACATTTTGTCCAATGGGATGCCTCCAAACAAGATTTTCATATCGAGAATCGAGTCAACGGCTACCCCAGCCTTGCCAACGTCGCCGACAACACGGGGGTGATCTGAGTCATAGCCACGGTGAGTAGCCAAGTCGAAGGCGATGGAGAGCCCCTTTTGACCTGCTGCAAGGTTGCGGCGGTAAAAGGCGTTGGATTCTTCAGCAGTGGAGAAACCAGCATATTGACGAACGGTCCATGGGCGAGCTACATACATCGTTGCGTAAGGTCCACGCAGATTGGGGGCAACGCCGGCAGTGAAGTCGAGGTGCTTGCAATCCTTGTAAATATCGCTCGTGTAAACGGGTTCGACGGGGATTTGTTCATTGCTCATCCAAGCTTCTGCCTGGGTGGTAGATACGGGAGAGCCAACCTTCATTTCGGGATAGGTGGCAGTTGCAAAATCTGGGATATTGCTCATGTTATGAAATAGGTTGGTTTAATTAGAGACCAATTTTGGTTTGGATCGTTTCAATCGTTTGGTAGCAGTTTGCCTTGACGTGAATGAACACATCGACTCCAGCTTCCTTAAATGTTTCAACAAAATCCTTAGGATACCCAGCAAGACAGATCATCATGTCAGGTTTGAGTGCCTTCATCGCCTTGCAGAAAGCAGGAACGATTTCGGGATAAGTATCGTCTGTCGAGCAGATAACACAGACATTGCAACCACTTGCGGCTGCACCTTGAGCGGCTTCTTCAGGAGTATTGGCTCCAGCTGGGTAGATCGCCTCAATACCCCCCGCACTCAAGAAGTCACGGGAGAAATCAGCGCGAGGCTTATGCTGACGCAAGAGCCCCATATTGGCAAAGTAAACCGATGGGCGAGAGCCCTTGGTCATCTGCCATGCAGATGCTTTGGCGAGCAAAGATTCAAAACGTTCTGAGAGGCGACGCATTGGCAACGCTTCAATGGTGAACGCTTCATCACAAGTACATGTGCTCTGTTCGCAAAGAGCTTTGTTAATCAAGCAAGAGGCATTGCCATCCTTAACGGATTGGCGGATTGAGCACATGCACATTTTCACTTCAGGCAACTGAACGTCAGCACCCTTGTGGCAATGACCATGTCCGCAACAAGCCTTAGCTTCATCAGCTGGCACTTCCAACGCTTGTTCAACAAGGTTGACATAACGGTTGACACCAACAATCCCTTGACGGCGTTGGTCTGCCAATTCATAACGCTTGGCTGCGGTTGCATTGACTTTCGCCTGGATGCTACCAGCCTTGAGAGCGGCGGCGATGCCTCCATCTTTCTCAATACCTTGGAACATATCCCATGTGGTGCGAGCCACTTGATCGGTTAGAGCCTCAATGTACCATGAACCACCAGCAGGATCGACTGCCTTATCCAAATTACATTCACCTTGGAGCACCATCTGTACATTGCGAGCAATGCGACGAGAGAACTCATCAGGACGGCGAACTGCGGCATCGAAAGGAAGCACGTCGATACTATCAACGCCACCCATGATGGCAGAGAATGCCTGAGTCGTACCACGAAGCATGTTTACCCATGGATCAACCTTGGACATTGTCCAGCCTGAGGTGCGGGCATGAAGCTTGATTTTTGCATTTTCTTCACTACCGCCACAAGTGACGACAATTGATGCCCAGAGTTGGCGCAAGGCACGAATCTTGGCAATTTCAAGGAAGATGTTAGCGCCAATGCCAACGGTAAAGCGCATATGTGAGACGATTTCATCCACGGTCAAGCCGCGTTCTTCCATCGCACGCAAATAAGCTACAGCCGTTGCAAGCATGGCAGATACTTCCTCAAAAACAGAAGCACCTGAATCATGATAAGGCAAGCCACTCACCCCGATGGTCTGCATCTTGGGTGCATGCTTAATTGCCCACTTGGTCATGGTTGCCATCTGGTCGTAATAAGCGCAAAGCCCCTTACCACCACAGAGAGACCCCTTGGTGACAGCCTTGCCGATGGGATCATAGAGAACGCCACCAGACATTTTGGCAAAATCATATCCGCGAGATTCATACTCATTGATATAAGCAGCAAAATTAGAAATGCCACAGGAGCCAGGGGTGATGTAAACGGGCAAACAATCAAGCTTGACACCATTCAAGGCAGTTGCCCAGTCAGCTTGTTTGCGGAACTTTAAGCCACATTTGCAGTTTAACTGGATGTTAACGGCATCTAATCCGCTTTGTAAATCGTGAAGGAGAGCCTCATTAAACTCTTCAGGAGTCTTGGCAGCTATACTTTGCGCGACCTCCCATGGAGTCTTGGCATATCCGAGCTCTTTGGTGCCACGACGATAAGGGAACTGCCCGGGGGCGGTCTCCTTGAGATCGCTGATATCCGACTTATTGTAAATCGGGTTCAGAGTAATGCCATCCACCAATTTGGTGAAAAGTGCTTTATCAAAATTGGCCCCTTTCAGGGCGGCTATAGCCGCCTCGCGCCAATCGGCGTAAGAAGCGGGCGAGAATTCTCCAAAATCAATCTCTGGAGTTGGTGAGTTATTTCCCTGTTGCATTGCGAAGTCAATTGGGGTTCAACCTAAGTTTTATCCATGCAAAATACATGAGCCTTCATCGTAGGTCGAGCACGATGTGCTTGGGTATGATTACAAATTTGACGAACAAGTCCAGCCCTAAAATCAATAAATTCTCTGGTTCTTGTCGTTCGCCTATGATTCGATGGGTTGCGATTGAGATGAACTCTCCCATGCGAGAGTTAGCTCACTAAAGTTGTTCGGTAGCTCTATTAAAAGAGTCTTCCCATTACCGCTTGTCACCTTGCACAGGATACCATCCACGCGAGCAATCACATCTCGTCCCCCTACAGGACAAGCATGTAGAGTCAAAAGAGTCTTGCTGTGGAAGCCCTGTTCCTGCCCCTGCCCCTCGCGTTGGCAGGAGAGCTGGAATCCGTGTGTACTTGATCTGTAGGAGAATTGATGATACAGATACGCCCCCTCTTTATATGCCATCCCATCGCCAGCATCTTCATAGAGATTGCTCGACACCTGACAATGAGCCGCCCACCATAGGTCAAGAGACAACTCGGGATGAGGCAACTCGCCGACAAATTGCTGGATTGGCCATCTGGGTAGCACCGCCCCTCCTCTCACAAAAACAGGGATACGCTCTAGTGGGGAATCAACCCATGTATCTTTCTCCTCCTTCATCAATGGTGCATCATCCCATAGAGAGAACCAGCTCCCCTCGGGCACATATAAAGAGCATCCCCCAGCATGTGGATTCAAAATGGGAACAACGTACAAATGCGCCCCGACAAAAAACTCCACTCCACGCCAATACGTATCAAGATGATTCCATTCCTGGAGAGCGACTGAACGAATAATCGGTGCGCCCTGTGTCGCATATTCATAAAAGAGCGTATAATAATAAGGCAATAAACGATACCTCTGCTCAATGGCAAATCTCACCGCACTCGTCACCCGATCACCAAATGACCAAGGCTCTTGTCCGCCATATTCCCCAGATGAATGATTCCTGAAAAATACGTGAAATGCCGCCAACTGCATCCATCTGCAAAATAATTCAGGGCTTGGATGCTCTAAAAAGCCTCCTGCATCTGACCCACAAAATGAAATACCTGAGGCGGACAATCGTTGGCATTGGAAATCCGCCATTTTGACATGCTCCCAAGTGGAGCAATTATCCCCCGTCCATGTGGCAGCAAAGCGCTGCATACCAGCATACCCGGAGCGAGTCAGAACAAAGGGGCGTCGATCCGCCTTTACCTGTTGCATGCCTTTTTTGCAGGTGCCAGCCATACAATGCCCATAAATATTGTGAGCTTTACCATGCGAACAAGGAACGCCGTCATAAACGTGTCGCGTATCGAGAGGGAAAGTCTTATCGGGGAAAATAACGGGCTCATTCATATCTGCCCAAGTCCCCGAGAGCCCCACCTCTTCAATACTCGTCCTCAAACAATCTGCCCACCATCGACGCACATAAGGGTCTGTAAAATCAGGGAAATGACATCTCCCCGGCCAAACATCTCCCTCTAAAATAGAGCCATCATGACGACGGCAATAACAATTCCCCTCAAATCCAGATGTCCAAGTGGCACTCTCTTGATCAATTTTAATGCCTGGGTTTACAATTCCAACCGCTTTTATTCCCTCGGTAGCCAATTCATCAATTAATCCCTTAGGATCAGGGAAGCGGTGACTATCCCATGTAAAACTCTCATAACGATCCATATGGTGAATATCCAGATAAACCGCATCACAAGGAATCTTTGATTCCCTCATGCGAGAGACCACGTTCCTGACAATTTGATCAGGATAATAACTCCAGCGCGATTGATGATAACCCAATGCCCACAAGGGAGGCATATCGGGTAATCCTGTCAATTTAGTATACGAAGCAATGATTTTAATGGGGGAGTCCTCATGGAAAAAATAATAATTCATCCTACCTCCAGGAACAGACAATACCATTACATCCTCACGTTCTGCACCAAAATCAAACGAACACCGCATCGTATTATCAAGGAATATCCCATACGTATAACCATCACACAGGCTTAAGAAAAAAGGGATGTTCTTATAGAGTGGGTCTGAATTCTCATGGAAGGCATAGTGATCTGTCCCCCATATCTCAAACCGTTTCCCTCGAAGATTAAGGTCACAGGGCTTATCGCCCAATCCAAAAAAATGCTCATTGGGACGAATCTTCTTTTTAATCCATTGTCGATGATCCCCCGTCCACTCGTTCTCCGCATGATCAAGTCCCCCCTCGTTCTCGCTAAGGAGCTCGCCTGTCGTTGCAGAAAAAAAGCTTACCCCCAAATCTGATTTCCTGATGCGAACAATTAAGAGCTCTGTTTTTAGTTCAAACATCGACTCTGTCTCAATCTCATTAACTGTTGTTAAAGGCGCTTCAAACTTAGAATCAACACCATAACTAGGCTCAAGCTCTCTCGCAGAGCTAAACCCATATTGCAAATTGACCACCCCTGGGGCAATCACTCGCACATCAAGCCAATATCCAAGATATGAGACTTGATACTCTCGATAAAAGACCTCAGATACTTCATTCACCCGAGCAATACTATCATCAATATATTGATCGCCTCTGGATTGAAAAGATTTCATAGATAGATATGGTTAACGCGAATACTAACTCTTACGCAAACCAAGAAGCAAGCAGGATATTTTAATCAGACAATTTTTTCACAGGATGCCGTCATAATCATTTTTTAATCAATTAAAGGCTAGACTATCTTTGTGTTTTTTGTTTCTCTCCAAGAGAACACTACTCGTGATGATTTTGTAAATTTCTTTTTCCTCTGTCATCACCTTACGAACTACGTCAACAATTACTCTTTATTACACTATGGACAAAATTAAGGTTCTAAAATTGGGCTGGGAATTCCCCCCTCTCGTCAACGGTGGCTTAGGCATCGCCTGTCTCGGAATAGCTAAGGCACTTTCAAAAAAAGTAGATTTGAGCGTTATCATCCCCAAGGCAGACCCCATGACTCATTTCCAAGGATTTAATCTAACGGGAATTAATAATCTCACTATTGAAGATGTAGAGAATGTTGAGCAGAAATATTCTTACGACAGTTTTGCCCTTGTCGAGCACGCACCAATCGCCCTCGACCCCTACACTACCCCTGAAGGTAGCTCTGAATGCGTCCATTTCACGAATGAAGGGAAAATCAACTTTTCTCGCACCCATCAAGAAGACCTTGCTCTCTTCACCTCAGCAGAAGACCTCTACGCTGGCGACCTTGCCCGTAAGGTTATCGAATTCTCAAAGATTGCTGCCAAATTGTCATTAAGACATGATTTTGACATCATTCATGCTCACGACTGGCTCACCTTCTTGGCTGGCGTTGAAATTAAAAAAGCCACGGGCAAGCCACTCGTCGTCCATCTCCATGCCTCTCAATTTGACCGTGCAGGAGCAGAAGCTCGCGGATGGATCTATGATATCGAGAAATATGGCATGGAACAAGCCGATGCAGTCATCCCCGTCAGTAAATACACGGGAACAATTGCTAGCGGGCATTATGCCATCAATCCTAAGAAAATTTTTCCCGTTCACAATGGTTCCGATCCAGTTTGCGCCTTCAAGGGTAAAAAGAAATTCCCCGAAAAGCTCGTTCTCTTCCTCGGTCGTCTCACTGCTCAAAAAGGCCCTGAATTTTTCCTGCAAATTGCAGCTAAAGTTCTCGAAAAAACCGACAATGTGCGTTTTGTCATGGCAGGGACAGGCGAGAAATTGCGTCAGCTCATCGAAACGGGAGCATTCAAAGGCGTAGGCGACAGATTCCACTTCACGGGCTTCCTCAACAAGCAACGCGTTAACGAACTGCTCTCCATCACCGATGTCTATTGTATGCCATCAGTATCAGAGCCCTTTGGACTCTCCGCTCTTGAGGCTGCCCAATTTAGCATCCCTGCTGTTATCTCCAAGCAATCTGGCGTGGCTGAGGTCATGAAAGGTGCGCTAAAGGCCGACTTTTGGGATGTCAACAAAATGGCAGAGCAAATTGTCAGCCTCATCACTGATGACGAGCTCTATGCACGAGTAGTTGCGCAAAGCGCCAAAGACACAGAGGCCTCCACATGGGATGCCGCAGCGGATAAGATTATCAAAGTCTACAACACCGTCTTGCACAGAAACTAATCTTGCGAGAGGTACCGTCTCTTTATTTTAACACCTTACGATTATCTACTCATGAGTAAAATCTGCTTAAACTTCATTGCCCATCAACCCAATCGGCTCATCCCATACGACTTTTTTAAAATAGGGGAACATGCCTTTTATGAAGATGATGACCTTAACGGACGCGTGCTCAACGCCGTTGCTGAACGCTGTTATCTACCTGCCAACCGCATGATGAAACAGCTCATTGAGCTCACTGAGGGACAATTCCGTTTTGGTCTCGCCATTAGCGGTGTTTTATTAGAGCAAGCCTGCTATCACCGCCCTGACTTGATTGTCTCGTTCCGTGAACTTGCCGACACGGGATGTGTCGATTTTGTCCTCATGCCCTACTACTGCTCTTTAGCCTCGGTTTATTCTCCCTCGGAATTTGCAGAGCAAGTAGAAGAACACGCCAAGATGATTAAAAAACTCTTTGGTAAAAAAGCATCTGTCCTCGTCAATACGGGCATGCTATACTCTAATTCGACGGCATCACAAGTTGAGACATTAGGGCTCAAGGGTATCATTGCCGATGGCAATCCAGCTCTCCTACAGGGTTACAAAGACAATGAGGTTTTCCTTGCTCCACAAGTCAGCAAAACCTCAACAATCTTTAGGAATAAACTCTTATCCAACGATTTAGCATTCAAACGCACGGATCCAGAATGGGAAGAGTATCCACTCTCCCCCTTAACATTTGTCGATTGGCTTAGCAACCAGACAGGGAGCGTCACCACGATCTCGATGGACTATGAAACATTGGGCGAACGTCAAAATGATGCCTCTGGAGTCTTTGAATTTTGGAAGACATTGATTACTAACGCTCTCGAACGTGGCAATCAATTCCTCACACCGACCGAGGTCACCGAAAAAATCAAACCTGTCGGAGTTTGCGACTGCACTCAAGATATGACGAGTTCTGCCGCTGGTAGCATGGAGCAATGGAATGGCAACGTCATGCAAGATGAAGCCATTAAAAAAATCTATCGTTTAGAGGGTGCCGTCAAAGCAGCAAACAACACCGATCTTACTCACGTCTGGCGCAAGCTACAAAGTGCTGACCACTTCCAATATATGGAGAAAGATAATTCATTCATGCCCTATGCATCACCCTATGATGCCTACATTTACTACATGAATGCTCTCTCTGACCTACAAATCCGCGTCAAACGTATCGCAGCACTCAACAAAGCAACGCCAGGACAAGCTCTCGTCTAAATATTGACATCAACTGTCTTGTTCCGTTCTTGGCAAACGGCGTTCGTCACGCTAGTTTCCCCTCATGATCGAATTCACCATATTCGGAATTATTGTTCGAGTCCACCCTTGGCACTGGATTGGTCTCGCTTTCTTGGGGGGGGCATTTAATATCAAGGAAGCATCTGACCTCCAGCTGGTGCTCCTCTTTATGGTCGTTGGCTTTGTTGCCATCCTCCTCCACGAACTAGGTCATGCCCTTGTCGGCAGGAAATTAGGTGGAGGGGCTGCAACGATTGATCTCATCGCCTTAGGGGGCTATACGCAGAGCTATAATACACACTACAAAAAGCATGGTCGTGCCCTTAGTATCATAGCAGGACCTGCGGCTACATTCCTCTTTGGGATACTCGGATGGCTCTTATGTCTCATCTTTTTTGGAGGGAACTTCAATCTCACCAATGATGCAACGGCTCTATTCTTTCAAAGCCCCTACTACGCCTTTTATATTACTCAACAACTCTCATTCTCAGACACAGATGCCATCAAACTCTATTTTATTGGCTCTATTCTTTGGGTTTCTTTATGGTGGACCATCTTAAACCTACTACCCATCTATCCCATGGATGGGGGACAATTCATGGCAGAATACATTCGCTCAACGAAAACCGTCCACCTTATTGGCTTCATCCTCTCACTTGTCATTGGATTCATCGCCCTTGTCTTTTTCCAAGCCTTCTTGGTCGTTGTCTTTATGGCATTTTTTGCCTACAGCAACTTGAAAAACTATAAATCAGCTATCTTTTAATATTCTTCACAACGGAAAATCATCCACTATGTCTCAACAAACAGCAATCACACCGACGAGGGCTCAGGACTTCCCTGAGTGGTATCAACAAGTCATCAAAGCCGCCGACATGGCGGAAAACTCAGAAGTACGGGGCTGCATGGTCATCAAACCATGGGGGTACGCCATTTGGGAGCTTATCCAACGCGATTTGGATCAACGATTTAAGGCAACGGGACACACTAATGCCTATTTCCCCTTACTCATTCCCCTCTCTTATTTAGAAAAAGAAGCCGAGCATGCAGAGGGCTTTGCCACAGAATGCGCCGTCGTTACCCATCACCGACTAGAAGCCATCAAAGATGAAAAAACGGGAAAAACACGCATGATTCCTCAAGGTGAACTTGCCGAGCCCTTTGTCATCCGCCCCACCTCAGAAACCGTCATTGGCGCAGCATTTGCCCGTTGGACATCCAGCTATCGCGATTTACCCCTCTTAATCAACCAATGGTGCAACGTCATGCGTTGGGAAATGCGCCCTCGCATCTTCCTTCGCACCGCAGAGTTTCTTTGGCAAGAAGGACACACCGCCCATGAAACAGCTCAAGAAGCTCTTACAGAAGCCCACACCATGCACAAAGTATATGAGGACTTTCAACGCGATGTACTTGCAATTCCCACCATACCTGGTGAAAAAACTGAGGCAGAACGCTTCCCTGGCGCAGAACAAACCTTCACCGTTGAAGCAATGGTACAAGACCGTAAAGCCATCCAGGCTGGCACCTCTCACTTCCTCGGACAAAACTTCTCAAAATCTCAAAACATTTGTTTTGCAGGTAGAGACAACACACAACAATTTGCATGGACCAGCTCATGGGGCGTCTCGACTCGCATGATTGGCGCACTCATCATGATGCACTCTGATGACGACGGTCTCGTCTGTCCCCCACGAGTCTCACCACAGCAAATCGTCATCATCCCCGTCATCCCTAAGCAAGGAGACCCAGAAGTTGTACTAGCTCATTGCAACCAACTTGCAGAAAAACTTCGTTCCCTCACCTTCCACAGAGAACCACTCCGCGTCGCCATTGATAAACGTGACATCGGTGGTGGAGTCAAAAAATGGGAATGGGTCAAAAAAGGGGTGCCTCTCCGCATTGAAATTGGACCTAAAGATATTGAAAAAGGCTCCGTCTGCCTCCAAATAAGAACCCAACCAGTCCAAGAGAAATCCTTCGTACCAGAAGAACAATTCATCTCATCGGTCATCACCACCCTGCAAAAAGTCCAAGACACCCTCTTGGATAAAGCACAAACATTCCGCGATGCTCATATTCGGAAAGTCAACACCATGCAGGAACTCGTCGATAACTTCTCTGGAGAATCCGAGGCTGACTGGCTCCTCGTCCCATGGGATGCAACACCCGAAGCAGAAGAAGAATTTGCAAAAAAAATGCGCATCTCCATCCGCTGTATTCCATCAGGTCCCATGGGTATAGGTGAGCCCCTGCCCTGTATCCTGACAGGTAAGCCAACGACGCGCAGAGTGCTCTGGGCTCGTAGCTACTAAAAGAACCCGACCCGTTGTGGCGGGTCAATCTTGCCAACAAAAATTACCATCCAAATATCAAATGGGTCTGGGGGAGAACGTGTTGCGTTAGCCGAAGGCGATGCATCAGGTTCTCCTCCAGTCCCCAGACCACCACAAAAAATGTCACAGGTGTGCGAGATAGGGACTCAATAATATTCTTCTTCTTGTTTCCTAAAAATATCTGGGTCAAACTTGTAATATCGCGCAGCACGATGAGCTACATCTTTCTCTTTTTTATCTGTGGGGACAAGATACCTTCTCGCTTCCATTTTTTTATAAAAATTGCGGACATCCATCTTTTTTGCCATCACAATCTCTACTAATTTTCTCAATTCTGTAGCAGTAAAATAAGGCATGAGTAAATCATACAGGAAACAGGGGTTTACCAACATTTTCTTTTTCACACAATCTAAGGCATCCTCAACAATAAAAGGATGATCAAAATTCAATGAACTTAATTGCTTGAGGTGGCACCATTTTATCATGCTTCCTTTGATTTCATGCTTATCTGATGGGATACGAAATGTTGAAAGATAAGCGATACAAATCATGCGTACACTCACATCTCTCTCTTTTAATTGAGAAGCAATCCACTCATTATTCTTTTCAGTTTGATATTGGGAAGGGTCTCCAAATACCTTAAATTGGGATAATGTGGAAGGCACCATGCCTGTAAAACGTTGAGCAATGCGAGTAGCAACATCATCTACATTTTCATCAATTCTGACAATATCAGCAGGTAAACTAAATTCTTTTTTAGCAAGTCCCTTAGCTTGATTTGGCAGCCTCGGAGTTAATAAAACAAAAAAATCTGTTCCATCAAAACCAAACAAGACACAAGCAACGGTCACATAAATAGGAGCAGGAAGCGAATTATCCATAAGTATAAAACTACGCTTTGATTTTAACAGAAATCACAAGAAAATCAACAATCCACTTGGAGATTCATGACTTTTTCTTTAACTTGTTGAACTAGAACAGTGCTCATATACCGTTCAACCGCAGAAGAAGCGACTGTTACGATTCTTTTCCCCTCATATTCGGGGCGACGAGCTAACATCATCGCCGCTTGGACATTACAACCAGAAGAAATTCCTACAGGAATTCCCTCTTCGCCATTTAACCGACGAGCCATCTGAATCGCGTCATCACTCGTGACACTCATCACCTCATCCAATAGAGAAACATCCAAGATAGAGGGGATGAAACCTGCACCAATCCCCTGAATTTTATGCGCACCAGGTTTCCCTCCAGAGATGACAGCACTCTCTGCTGGCTCAACACCTATTACTTGAACACCAGGTATATGTTCTTTTAGATAACGTCCAATACCATCAATCGTCCCACCTGTCCCAATAGAGGCAACAAATACATCAATTTTTCCCTCTGTTGCCTCTACTAATTCAGGCCCCGTGGTTCGATAATGAGCTAACGGATTATTGGGATTAGAGAACTGATCGGGCATGAAAGCCATATCGCCATACTCTCCACACAATTGCTTCGCTTTCTCCAAAGCCCCACTCATTGCCAACGCCCCAGGAGTCAGCACAATCTCCGCCCCCAGCATACCCAAGAGCGCACGACGCTCAATCGACATCGTCTCTGGCATAACCAAAAGACAGCGATACCCCTTAGCCTTTGCAACAAAAGCCAGCCCAATACCAGTATTACCTGAGGTTGGCTCAATAATCAAACTACCTGGTTTTAATTGCCCCGTCACCTCTGCCTCTGCAATCATTGATGCCGCCACACGATCCTTAATACTAAAGAGAGGATTGCAAAACTCACATTTCAACAAAATCTCAGCATTTACCCCATTCGTTACTCGATGCAAACGTAGTAATGGAGTATTTCCTATACAATCAGCCAAGGAATCACAAATACCAGAAATCTTTTTCATCCGCATATCATATCTAAAAATTAGTCTTTTTCCAAGCATAAAGCCAACAAAAAAAGGGTCGATAGCGCAAACTATCGACCCTTTTAATGGAATCCTCAAACAGGACTTCTTGCTGGGAAAATACAAAACCAACAGGAATGGCATGAAACAACTGGTCAAATAAAGCATCTACACCTCCGGCAACAATCCTGAATTCCACCCTCTGGGAAGGCCGATTCCTCGTCTGTCACGCGCGAAAAGGACACATCCTCGGTGTCGGGTGGACCGGAGGCCAACCTGACCCGCGCTGAACGGGATGGGCCTCTCGGCAAGTATGGTAAATGGGATGCCAGTCCGACTCATGAGACCACACGGTGCGCGCGTGTGCAGCCGCAGTCAAGGCTTGTGCGGACA
>JAVXPO010000025.1:24257-27314 GCA_036644695.1 Akkermansia sp.
TGCGGACATGATCGCCCAAGGCTTGTCTCCCCTAGATCCGTCAGCGGTCCAAATCACGGCAGGAAAGCTTTTTCTGGAACAACTCGGCAGGCATCTCGCCCGGAGAGAAAGTTTCTGCTTCGAGACGACTCTTTCCGGGGCCTCCTATCTGCACCGCGTGCGGGATTGGCAAAGAGCAGGATGGCGCGTCTTTTTACACTATCTCTGGATTCCAGATGTAGAGTTTTCTGCGTTGCGGGTGCGGGAACGGGTCGCGCAGGGCGGGCACGACATTCCATACGATGCCATTTTGCGACGTTATGACAAGAGCGTCAACAATTTGTTCCGTTTTATCTCCATTTGTGACGAGACAATGTGTTACGACAATTCCCAATTGGAACATTCTCTGATTTTTTCCATGGCAGACGGCGTGCTTGCCATCGACGATGAAGAGCGGTATCAATGCATCAGGCAACAAGTACGTTCATGAACAATCAAACTCCCATATCGGAAACTGCCCGCCGAGGTCTCAATGCTCTTCATCGGGCTGTCAGAAAAGAGGTGGAAAAGAAGAGCAAGCTTGGGCAGTATGTCATTATTTCCCGTCAGGGAAAGACGGTTCGCATACTGGCTGCGGATGCCCTTCGGGAGGCGGATAAAGCTCAACACCCCGCGCGGTAGAAGCTTTCTTGACTTTCTTGCTCTGGTTTCCTCTTCCAAGGCAACTTTTCGGTGTTTTGTAAACAAGGCCGAGTTAGGGGCTGTGGTGAAAGAGGCCTAGCGATCTCCCGAAAAAGGGCGTAATAGTCGAGAAGATTTTTGGTGTCTTTTTTGTTTTCTTGTGACAAGAATGCCGAGACATCAGGAAATTTAAGCGACGAGAACAAAAAACGATAAGCTCAACGTGTAGATTGCTCGGGATAAGCCACCAGAAATATTATCGTCAAGAATGAAGCAAGAACAAGAAACAAGTAAAGGTCCAAACAACCATTGAACTGGTAGAAGAAATCAGAAAGAGCCAGCCCCGCATAAGACTGAGAAAACTCTATTACCTACTGGGAGATGAACTTAAGCAATAGCACGTAGGAAAAAATAAATTCAATACTATACTCAAAGCAAACAACATGCTGATTCCCCCCTTGAAAACCTATCACAAAACAACAAACTCACATCATCGCTTCCATCGGCACAAAAATCTCATTGAAGGGAAGGTTCTCGTACAAACCTATCGAATAAAAACACCTGGCAAGTTGCAACTTGCCAGGTGTTGAAAGAAATATTAACCCACGCACCTAACTTGTAACGCTTTTTTAGGACGGGGCATATTTTAGCTTAAATAATCAAACAACTCACCAACCTTAAAGAAGCGTGCTAATTCTGCATTAGCAGACTCGACACTATCGGAAGCATGGCAAATATTTAACATACTATCTGTCCCAAAATCCCCTCGAATCGTTCCCTTGGGTGCTTTAGCTGAATTAGTTGGTCCAAGCAATTCTCGGACGCGCACAATCACGCCAGGCCCCGTCAGGGCAAGCGCGACAACAGGCGAGCTAATCATAAAATCAAGCAAACGAGGGAACAGAGGCTTCCCATCAATCACCAAATCAATAATATGAGCGTAATGTTCTCTTAAAATTTGCTCGTCCAATTGAATCATTTTCATCCCTCGAATCCGGAACCCCTCATCAAGGAATCTCTTCAACATCGTTCCGGAAAGATTTTTACGGACGCAATCAGGCTTAAATAAAATAAGCGTAGTTTCTTCTTTAGCGAAAGGCATCATTGTGAATTAGTTGAAGTGAGGGAAAATATACCTACTCTCATCATTCGTCAAGCAAAAGAACAATAAAAAAAGAGGTGCATCCCAAATTTGAAATAACGAACTAAGAGAGAGGATGTGAGTTAATTGGATAAGAGGAGTAATGCCACTCTGAGTTTGAATATACCATCAAATTCTATCCAATGATACCTCCCCTAATCAGATAATATCTTAGAGCGGTCGGGCATAGGTTGCACAACGATTCAGCCAGCCAGCCAACCAGCGAGACTCACCACGCCCTTGTGGACTATTGGCAACCCTCCTCTTGAGTACCCTTTTTGATGCTTCAGAGAATTCCCTTGAGGCACCCACACCTGCTGACACTTCTCCCATCTCCTCTAGTACCTGCATCAAGCCCCAGCCCTGCCCACAATACCTCTCCTCTTCATTGATTCCCTCCCCTTTAAAATTTACATAATCAATCAAGGCATACATGCCTTGAGGACTAGATGCCACCGCATAATACTTACGTCCTAATGCTTGAGAATTGCGAGATTTATCCTGCATTCGCTTGAGTGCCGCCACTGAACGGGCAATAATAAAATCCGTCTGAATTGCAGTATTGTCTCTTAACCATGCCCTCATGACATCGGCAAGCCCCCCTTTGCGATCAGCTGCTATAAACTCATGCCTCGTCCTCCACGGAGCCCCCCCTTTCGCCCAAGATGGCACAGTAATTCCGCGAACCTTGGCAAAACGCATCAATTCAGGGAAGCTCTCTTCAAACCGCCCACGCTCACCAGCTGGATACCAAATAAAATGACCTATTCCTAATGAGGGGAAGCCCTCTCCTGCATTCCATGACACCAAGCCCTTCACAGACTGCGCACACTCATTCATCCAAATCTTAGATGCAATCTTTTCTTTCACACTAGATGAACTAGGCGCTGCAATCCCAACAGATACACATACAAACATCATCGCCACGGTCATTAAAGAAAACCTCTTCATCAGTCAAACTCTGCACCGATCAGCAAAAACTGTCAAGACGAGTGAAACAAAGAAAATGTAAAAAATCACACCTGTCCTAAATAATCATCATAAGAAAATATTAGATTGATTATCAATTATTGGTGTCGAAAGGGATGCTTGCTGTAATATGATTTCACAAAAATTAAGATAATGTCAAAAATAATACGATTGTTCTATTGACTTTTGGCGGGGGTGAGTGCTATGTAGAAAATGTTCATTGAGAACCTTTGGTAGAGCAAGAGTTTTTCTGTAAATTGATAAAATCGAGTTGGTGAAGGGGTTAG
>JAVXPO010000026.1:0-25700 GCA_036644695.1 Akkermansia sp.
TTTTTTATTATTGCCAGTATAGTTACTGACAAACTCAAAATCCACCTTCCTTTTTTGTGCCTTGCTCCTTTTTACTTTTTTTAAGATTTTTATTTAGGACAGGTATGGAGTCGGGTTTTTGTTGCCGTTATTTTGATTTGCTCCTGCTGGATTTCGTGGCATGCTTTTCGATATGATAGCTTTTTTGCGCGGAATTGTTGCGGAGGCTTTACCTCAGCGCATTGTTTTAGATGTCCATGGGGTGGGGTATGAAGTCATGGTGCCACTCTCAACATTTGATTCACTCAATCCATTGCCTGGCAAGGAATTGACCTTAAAGACATTTTTACATATTAGAGAGAATGCTCATGTTTTATATGGATTTGCCTCGGATGCAGAGAAAGATATTTTCCTTTTATTGATTGAGCGTGTCTCAGGTATTGGTCCCTCGACTGCAATGGCTATTCTTGGGGCTTTATCTGTCTCTCAGTTCAAAACGGCCGTTGTCAACGGTGATATCAATGCCATTGCTCGCTCTAAAGGCGTCGGTAAAAAAACGGCCGAGCGCATTATTTTGGAATTAAAAGATAAGATTGGGCTTGCTGCGACGTGGGAATCTCAAGCGCAGGGTTCGACGAGTCAGGCAGCAGGAGATGCAGAGCTGGCTCTTGTTGCTTTAGGTTTTAAGCAGGTTGATTCGCGCAAGTGGATTACCGCGCATTTGAAGGATTCTCCCGATGCTGATGCGGATGAATTGATTCGAGCTGCGTTAAGAGCAATGAATTGAGCTTCTCAAGCTTTTGTTTGTTATGTCTCAATGTTTATCTATCGAGGAGTTGCGAGCCTCAATGCCAAAAGGGGGGCTTTTCCGTGGTGAATGCCCATGGTTGCTCTCCCCACAGCCCTTGTCTTTGACTAAAAAAGAGGTCAAAGAGATGCAATCTTTGGGGTATTTACTCGGCAAATTTTATGATGCTTGTCAGAGTATTTATCATGCCTCTGCTGAAGGTAAAGAGCACGGATGGGTTGCAAAACTGCTTGATGCAGGTAAGCCTGATTGGCTCGTTAATCTCCAACGCACTAAAGCAATGAAGCAGGCAACAGCCCGAGTCATTCGCCCTGATCTGATGGCTACGGATCAAGGATGGATTGCCTCAGAACTCGATTCGATTCCTGGTGGTCAAGGTGTTACTTGTTTTTTAAGTCGTCTCTATGCTGATGCTGGTTGGGATGTTATTGGCGGGCGTGATGGTATGGTAGAGGGTTTTCGTGAGAGTCATCCAAATGAGACACGCATTCTAGTGTCGAGAGAATCTGATGATTATCGTGCCGAGATGGAGTATTTTGCTAATTGCTTAGGTGAGGATTATTCGTGTGAGGATGCAGAATTGGTGGGGCGCACGATTCCAGTAGGCTCATCATGGTATCGTTTTTTTGAGTTATTCGATACAGATCAAATTCCTTCGTCGCGTGAATTACTCGAAGCTACTGCTGAAAAGCGAGCTTGTGTTTCTCCCCCCCCTGTCGCTCATTTAGAGGAAAAGCTATGGCTTGCTCTCTTTCATTCCCCTGGATTGCAAAAAACGTGGAAGAAATTATTGAGGGGTTCTCATTGGGAACGTTTGGATAGGCTCATTCCTCATGGATGGGTGCTTGAGCCAACAGAGTTGCCACCTCATGCCGCGTTACCTTGGCTCAATGTACACGGATGGGATGATGTTGCCCAGATGAGTCAAAGGGAACGCCGACTCGTTCTTAAAATATCAGGCTTTAATTCATTGGCATGGGGGGCAAGAGGCGTTTTGATGGGGCATGATATGTCCTCTGAGGATTGGTCAAATGCACTGCAAAATGCCATGAGTCAACGTGAATATTCTCCGTGGATGGTACAAGAATTTCATGCTGGTAAAATTATAGAGCATCCTTATTATGAACGTGATACGAATATACTAAAAATGATGCGTGGTCGTGTTCGTCTCTGCCCTTATTATTATAGGCTTTCCGATGGTAAAACACACTTGGGGGGATGCCTTGCTACAATCGTCCCCGAAGACAAGAAAAAGATTCATGGGATGAAGGACGGCATCATGGTGCCTTGTTGTCTTGAAGAAAAGATGAAATTGATATAAGAGTTCTTGTCGAATGTGGAGGCTTTGAGCTATGACTTCCTCTCAAAAAACATCTTTCTACCGATTTTGGTGCTAATTTAGAAAACCCCACAATCGGTTAAGATTGTGGGGTTTATGATGGTATGCGATAGCAGGTTCGAACTGCTGACCCCTACCGTGTCAAGGTAGTGCTCTACCACTGAGCTAACCGCACATTAGGTTGAGTGCCATAAGGCGAGAAATATTTACCTTAGCTGGTCTTATTATGCAAGCACTTTTTATTTTTATCCTCAAAATTATTTTTTGAGGAGATGTCCTCGTGCTGTAACCCATTTGCCTTTTTTAATAACTTGCTCAAAGGTGAGTCCACATTTTTCTGCAACTAGACGTGTTTCGTCCCATTGGGGGGCTAGGATGCCAGAGATAATGAGTTGAGCGTCGGGCAACATGGTGGAGATGATGTGAGGAAAGGCTTTTTGTAGGATAGTTGAGAAGAGGTTGGCGACGACGAGATTGCCCCGTTGCTTTGTTGTTGGTTCCCAATCAAAAACATCTCCATGAAAGAGATCCAGTTGATTTGTAGAGAAGCCATTGCGTTGGGCATTGGATTGAGCGATGCCAACGGCGATGGCATCAAAGTCAAAGGCTGTCGCATGAGTGGCTCCTAAGAGGAGCGCTGCCATTGAGAGGACAGCCGTGCCACAACCAATGTCAGTGATGTACCACTCTTGCCCACGGTGTGTCGTGGCAAAATCACTGATGAGGCGCAGGCAGGTTGATGTCGTTGCGTGATCGCCTGTTCCAAATGCCATTTCGGCTGGGATGGTGAGAATGGCTCTGCTTGGGAATTGTTGATGAAGTTGCTCTAGCTTATTCTCATCAGTTTGATCGGTGATGAGGAGATTATGACGAATCTTAAGAGGTGGGTTATTGGCTTTTGCTTGAGCTGCAACCCAATCGTGAGTTTTGAGCTCTCGTACGGATCCTCCCAGATAGTCTTTGAGGATGATTGCCTCGGTTTCGGTTTCGCTGTAAACGGTGATGCGGATTGTCTTGCCCCCTTTGATTTTTTCAATAACAGCATTGGGATTTGCCCCAATTCGTTCAGTCCAAGAGTCTTCCCATTTGATTGATGATAATTTTGTCCAGCTCCACATAAATGTTAGCTTAGGTGTATCGTAATTCATCCCATTCGTCAAATGTACATCGTGTGAAAGGATAGGGTTTTTTTCGTAATTCAAAGAGTTACAAAGTTGCAAGATAAAAATGATTGGTGGGGAGTTCTTGACTGATAACCTAAAATATGGTACATTATTTTTATGAGAGCGAGTGGAAATGCGCACGGTCCCAAGCGTGCTCCCGACCACATTAGGGAGGAGATCATTGATGTTCTTCTTGGTTCTGACATGCTTGAGTTCAACACTATTTTTATGAGGGTTGTCGAGTCATTGAAGAAAAAAAGTTTGTCTACGGGAGGCGAAGAGATCTTGAGATTGCGAATTTATGAAAAGTTGCAAGCTCTGGTGGCATTGGGTGCATTAAAGAAAAAGGGTAAGGAATATACTGAATTGCCCAAATTATCAGAAGTCAAAGGGATTACGGATGACATCAGGCGTTTTATCTGATGTCAAGTGCCCCTCATGAGGAGGTAATGCTGTCCTTTTGTGGCATGACTCGAATGGCAAGCTTGATTCTTGCTTGATTGGTGGTGTTTAGTTTATTGTGCACGGACATATTATTTTATGGATTCCTTTTATTCTATATTAAGTACGGTAGGCGTTGTTATTGCCGTTGTGTTGTTGTTTAACTTCATGATTTTTTTTCACGAGCTGGGGCATTTTTTTGCTGCTCGGTGGAGGGGATTATATGTTGATCGTTTTCAAATTTGGTTTGGCAAGCCGTTGTGGAAAAAGACAATTAACGGTGTGCAATGGGGTCTTGGGTGGATTCCTGCTGGTGGGTTTGTTTCATTGCCGCAGATGGCACCGATGGAATCTATTGAGGGTGAGGTAGATTTGCCCAAGGATTTGCCCCCCATTAAGCCGATAGATAAGATTATTGTTGCGGCGGCAGGTCCTATTGCCTCATTTACCTTGGCAGCTGTCTTTGCGATGTGTGTATGGGTTGTTGGTAAGCCAGGGATGGATTTTGAGGTGACGACAGTTGGCTATATCCCTTCTGATTCGCCTGCTGCGGCTTCTGGCTTATTGCCTGGAGATAAAATTTTAGAGGTAGACGGCTTCCCAGTGAAGCAATGGGTTGGTGACATGGTTGGTGTGCGCGAGCGTATCATGATGGGTGAGGGCGATAAGATTGGCTTTTTGGTGCAACGTCCTGGAGAGACCTCTCCTCGTTTGATTGAATCGAGCTTTAAGATACCTGATACCAATTGGTGGCAACGTCGTGCTTTGCGTCAAGTCGGGGTTGGTCCTGCGAGTAGCAGTATTGTTGAGTCTGTTTTGCCGGGGAGCCCTGCCGAGAAGGCTGGACTCAAGACTGGAGACGAGTTGACTCATTTGAATGGGCAAAAGATATGGAGTCCAGCTACGGTGTCTGAATTCGCTAAAACTGGTCAAGAGATGGAGCTGACGGTGAGTCGCAAAATCAGGAATGCAGGCAAAGAGATATTGACTGTACGTGTCCTCCCAGTGCTTCCCATAAATTGGGTGGGCAATCAAAAGGCTAAGCCATTGACTGGTATTCAATGGGGGATGGGTGCCGAATTTAAGGAGGTGACCCTACATCCAACGCCCTTAGCTCAAATCTCAATGAGTCTGCGATGGATGGTTGACACGGTTGCCAAGGTAGCTGCACCCAAGAGTGATGTGGGGATGCAACATTTGTCAGGTCCTGTCGGTATCGCCAGCTATTTTTACAATATTTTGCAAATGCCTGATGGGTGGAAGTTGGCACTCTGGTTCGCCGTCGTCTTGAATATCAACTTAGCTGTGTTGAATATTTTACCAATTCCTGTTGTCGATGGTGGGCATGTCGTCTTGGGCTTTTTTGAAATTATTTTTCGCCGTCCTGTGGGTGGGAGAATTCTCGAATTAGTTCAAACGGGGTTTGTCTTCCTGATTATGTTCTTTTTCTTATTCGTCACGTTTAAGGATGTTGGCGACTTTTTCAAACCTAAGGAGGAGAAGTTGCCCGCGCCCTCTTTTGTGAAAATAACAGAGAAGTAATGACTGTTGTCTACTTACCAGCTCGTGCGTAGGCTTCTTTAAGAATGCCGTTGTTGTCAAAGAACATGACGATCCACGAACTGGCGTCTGACCCTAGGCAAAGTGCTGATCCCGTGAGGTGAGGGATGGCTTTGTTTATGTAGTCGGTATCGCTAACGACGTGTTCCAGGAAGGCGCGAAATTCTCGTTTATTGTCTACCGATAAGAGAATGAACTCTGTCGAGAAGTCATGAATGCTACAAGGGTCATTATAAGGGTAGCCATCAAGGGTCGTGAGCTTTTTGCCATAGAGGTGACGTAAATAACGACGAGCTGCCACTTTGGTTGTGGTCCCCGATTTTACCATGGCGTCAATATGAGACCAGTTGTCGTAAAAACTTTGAGGCGGAGAGTATGGCTCAGCCTTGAGGATGGGGGGCTCCGTCGAGCAGGAGGCAAGCATCAACGACGCAACAAGAATTGTTGCGCAACTCTTGGCATGGAATAATTTTGTAACCTGAAACGTTTTCATCTCTTATCGTCAAGATAGGACGAATCGTCTTGCAGGTCAACAAGACTATGAGAGATTTTGGGCTCTGCGTTAGATTTACTGGTAAAAGCAGACAGTGAGTAGCCCTCCATATGGTAAAACAAGGTGACCCAACCCTTGCACCGGCTTATAACATCTATTACAAGCAAGTTTATGCTAAATAACTTATATAAGTGCAAAGGCTGGATCGTTAAGAACTCCAAGATCGGCAAATCTTGTGGGTGTAAAGTTTTTTCTGTAAATTCAGTAAAGAGTCACTCAAACTCCCTGCCCCTTGAATTGCCCGTAGCGTAGTGAAGGGTAATTCAAGGGGACAATAAACAAACGCTTTAGGCTCATTATTGTATGTCCCCCTGATTACAATTCGCTTACTTTTATTTGTCAGATACTGGGATTGCTTCTAATACGATGACCTCAAAGGGTTTTAAGGTGATGGTGATTGGTTTCCCTGCTTCGAGGAATTCAGCTGGGAGCTTGCTCCCTCTTGGTGAGGATAGTTTGTATTTTGTGGCAGCTCCTACAGGTAATTCAAAGACTGCCGTTGCGTCGCAACTCCATTGTTGTGCTGTATCGGAGGGGTTACGCAGGGTGATGATGCCTTTTTCTGGTGACCATGAGCCCCAGCCATAGACTTCGAGTTTAGCAGGGTCGCCTCCGAGCCAATGGGTGTCAATGAGCGTTTTGTTATTGGCTCTAGCCCATTTTGCCGCAGCTGCGAGGGTATCCCATTGTTGTGGGGTTAGGAGACTAGGGGAGATGTAGATTTCCTGCATTTGTGTCCCTGAGCCAAAGCTTGACCAGATTTCATCCGTTAGTTCGTCTTTTTCTACCGTTTCTAGTCCTTTGGCACGTTTGGTGTAGATGACCCCATGAACCATGAGCGAGTTGATGGGGAAGAGTGGGGATTTTGCAACGTTGTTGCCATAGAGACAGGCATCTCGATGGGTCATCCATTTGTTGCGTTTGCTCCCTTCACCGACGAAGGCATGATCCCAATTTTGACGCCAAATGGAGTCGGCAATGCCAAACCAGAAGGGCGATGCCCATGTTCCTGTCGTGAGGTTGACGTAGAGGTCAGGTTTGACGTTGCGCATTTCCTCAATGATGCTGATGATTGCCTCAAAGTCGCTGGAGAATTTGCTACCAGGGATTTGAGTTTCATCGCCAGAGGTGCCGTCGAGTTTGAAGTGGTTGATGCCGTTCTCCTTAATCATGTGTAGGCACATGTTTTTGAAGTGTTCGTAATATTTGGGACCCGAGAGGGCGAATCCGCTGGGATTGGTCTCAAATTTACCGTCAGCGGCTTTGAGGCGACTAGCTTTAGGCGGACCATATCCCCCCCAAGGTGAGAACCAGATGCCAGGGGAGGCCCCAAAGGATTCGGCCTCTTTGCGAATGTTTTTGAATTCGTTAGGTAAGCCTTTATGGAATTGCCAGAGGGTTTCGGTATCGTCCCATCCATCGTCAAAGAGGAAGGAGTCGATGATAACCCCACGCTTGCGAACTAATTCATCACCGTAGGTTTTGACGACATTCATGGCTGCTTTTTCATCGTATTTGTCAAAATAACCGATGTCATACCATGTGTTGTAATTGAGGAAGGCGGCATAGGGTCTTGCTCGTTCTTCGTTGATGTAGCTCTGTTGGAAGGTGCGCCGCAATTGCCCCGCTGTCGAGACGCCGAGGACGGTTGAGACGGTGAGTGGTACGTGGACGGGGATGTCCAGCTTGCGATCCATTTGGGCGATAATTTTGCCATCTTCGACGCGATTTATTCCCAATGGGTGTTCAACACCTGCGAATAGTCGGTTGCCGTTGGCGGTGACGGGAGCTCCTTTGACGGTGCCTTGGACGATTGCCTCGGGGGCATCAAATTCGAGGACGCGTACTCGGCGGACTGGTGCCGCAAGGAAATTCTCAGAGCAAACTGTAATCGAAATGCGAGCATAGGGGAGTCCTTCACGGATTTCTGCAATCCAGAGGACGGAGAGTCCATCACGCGTCCAGCCAAAGGGAATGGTGATGCGTTGACCATTACGACGCTCGACGAGACGGCGAGCAGATGGCTTTGCCGTGAGTTTTTCGATTAAGGGGATGGATGCCTTGAGGTCTTGAGCGGTGAGGGTAAAGAGTTTGTTATTATCGGGTTTACCAGAGCTCTCTTCATCACCTGTACCAATGATGTCAATGCTAAAGATGTTGGGACCGAGGGAATAGCTTTTGCCATTTACTTTGTCTCTGAAGATAACATCAGAGAGTTTGCCGTTGGCGAGTTGAATATTTAGTTCAACAAAGTCATTGGATAGTTGCGGTTGCTGGGCGAGCGTTTGCATGTTTATTTTTTGCGGTTGATTCGGTTGATTTGCTTGAGATGGGGTGTTCTGAACGGCAAATGTGGGGAGGCATAAAGAGGTCGTGATGAGGACGCTCAATGCTAACAGTGTTTTTTTTGGCATATGTTTTAGGAGATATTTGTGATTAATGATTGATGGTGAGTTGAGATCTAAGTTGCGTTCGCTCAATTTTCCCCATCGTATTGCGAGGAATGGTGAGACAAGCTTGACGAGTGATTCGTTGGAATCCTGGTGCCGAGAGGTTCCAATGAGTGCAAGCTTTTTCCAAGAGTTGGGCATTTGGATGACAAGCGACGAGTTCATATCCCATACGGGGATGGGGGATGGGTTCAATCACGAGATTAGGGCATATTGGTGATAGCGTTTGCTCGATGATGTCAGGATCGACGAGCTCTCCTAATATTTTAATAATTCTATCAGCTCTACGGATAAAGCTGATGGTGTTTTGATTGAGTTGAACGAGGTCTTTACTTGTCCACCATGCATTGGGGGTGAGTTGCTCAAAGCTTAGCGTCCTTGGCTTATCATCGAGAGGTGTCATCTCAGCTTGCCCATAAAAGAGTCCTTTGCCATGTAAGGAGAGGCGACCGTTGGGTGCTAGTCGCGTTTCCCAATGGGGTAGGATATTGAGCTTGTCTGTGTGGAAGGGGTCTTGGGGTAATGCAGTGGCGATTTGAGAGCCTGCCTCAGTCATGCCATAGCTTTGTACGACTGGCCAGCCTAGTTGTCGCGCCGCTTGTCCAATAGAGGTGTCGAGATGTCCCCCTCCAACGATGATGCAATGAATCCCTGTAGGTGCGCTTATGTGAGATGTAACGAGATCAATCACTTGTGTTGGCACGAGTGATGACCAACGAGATTTCGTTGAGCGCATCAAGTCGGCGTAACGCGATGGATCCCATTTACCTGTGAGTGTATGTACCTTGACTCCTGCGAGATGAGCGCGGATGGAGATCATGGCACCGCCAACATGCCATGGGGGGAGAGGGCAAACCCAATCCCCATGCTCGTCTCTTGAGTTGTCCTCTAAGGAGCAAAAATGATTAATGGCTCCTTGGGCACAATATTCTAAAGCATCGCGAGTAAAGAGGATTGCCTTCGGTATTCCGCCCGAGGAGCCCGATGTGGCAAATCCTATTGTATGAGGGCGCGCCTTATCGGCGAGATATGCCTCTAGCTTTTTTGCCCAGCCAGCTAAATGTGGTGGCGCGATGATGCGTGGGGCAGGTGATTGGTCAAGCGGAGGCCATGTAAAGTCGGCGCAATCCAACATGAGTGAGGGGATTATTTGTATTGAGGTCTTCTCCTCAAAGAGTGCCAACGTTCTTCCATTTTAGGACGTAAATTTTGACTAATCCAAGCATAAGCGGCTTCGAGACCGTCTGACTTAAATACGCGCCCAATTTGAGCCTCAACTCCCGTGGCATTCCCCGTTCTTCTCAAAAAGTCATTACTTGTGAATTCGATGAATAGGGAGCCATTGATGGCTTTTTCCTCTTCAAGTATCCATTCTCTGACGTAAAGTGCCAAAATGGCATCGCCTACCCAGGCTTCGATACGCAGTCGTTCTTCGGTTGCTTTGTCGATTTTTGTACTGTTCATTGTTTATTAGTGGATTGTGGCGTCGCTTGAGAGGGCTGTACCGAAGGTTTAACTGATGTTTTTTGAGCTGTCCCTGTTGAGCTTGTATCGTTTTTGGGGAGAGCTGGCAGTTGGTCAATTGATGAATGGATCTGTGGAGAGGCTTGTGCTGGCTGTGCAGGGGTATCGGTTTTGGGGTTAACCGATTGAATCGACTGAATTGATTGCACTGAGTCTGATGCATCAGATGAGCTCGGCGAGTTAGTCCCTTTCGTTTCCTTTGTCCCTTTTGGGTCTTTGGGCTCTGGAGATGGAGTTTCAGGGAGAGGTATGGGAATGATGCGTCTCGATTGAGTTTGAGCATTCCCCTCTAGTTTTGCACGTAGTGCGGTCTCTGATTCAGAGCTCCAATAGCCAGAGTCTAGCTCAATGTAAATATTTGAGTAGGGGAGTCCCGTTGTCGTTTTAATCACGAGGACGTTGAATTGCTTGATGGCATCCTCCACTTGCCCGTTGATGATGCGATGAGGGAGTTCAAAATGCATCCGCCCAGGGAGTAATTTGGTAACACGGTTACGGTATTTTTTGATACCTGGCGCATAATCTTCGCTTATTTTAGCGAGTTCAGAGCAAACCATGATGCGCGGTTGTACATGCCCCTCGGTCTCGATGCTATCGAGCACTTGAGAAAAGACGATATCCGAGGGTTGCTCGACAACCATGGTCTTGACCCCAGCCCCTGCGTATGAGGGGAATGATGATTCCGCGATGACGATCCAATTGCGTGCGCCGAGCACGGCTAAATTACTATGCAGTTGGTCTCTCCATTCCGCCTCTTCTGGGCGTGTTGTGCTACAGCTCGTCAGGGAAAGGCAAACAAGAATGATTGCCGATATGGTCGGAATGGTATGCATTGCTTTAAGGATATCTGTCGCTAATAAAAGAGGGGTGAAAAATAAAAGAGAGAAGAAAGAGATGATTTGAGCTCGCTCAGCTTAGAACTTTCTGGAGCGAGGTTCTTTACATGCCGATCTGCAAACTCCTTGTGTCGTCGCAAATGGGGCTCCAGCAGTCGGGGCTGCCTCAGTAAAGGCAACACCAGGCAATTCTGTTGGGATGCCTTGCACGGGGAAGTCTTTGCGGAGGGGGTGATAGGGATAGCCTTCCCACATGAGAATGCGACGAAGATCGGGGTGATTCTTGAATTTGATGCCCATCAAGTCCCACATTTCACGTTCTTGCCAGTTGGCACCAGCAAAGAGATCTGTGACTGAATCAATTTCATCACCTTCATTGAGGCATGTCTTGAGGGTGACACAAAGTCCAGTTTCTGCCTGTGTGAGGCGATAGACGACCTCAAAGCGTGGATCCGCCCCCATGTTATCAACAGAGCAGATGTTGACGAGAATGTTAAAGCCAAGAGTATCGCGCGTCCAACGAATGGCTTCGTGAATGCTCTCTTGGGCAATTGTGAGAGTGTCGTCGCCACGGAAGGAGATGCGTGCGAGGACGGATGATCCGAATCGCTCCGCAATTTTGTCTGCCGTTTGGATAATAGATTGATTTTGAGTCATGACCGAGGAAAGTTAGATGAGATTATTGAATCGGAATCGTGGTTGTAATCGGGCATTCAGCATTTGCCGGTTTGGGCTCTGATTTGACGAAAAGTTGCTTGGTTGGATGCTCGGTTTCGATTTTCTTTTGCAAAGTGATGAGACCTTCCAAGAGAGCTTCGGGGCGTGGGGGGCATCCAGAGATATACACATCGACGGGCAATAATTTATCAATGCCTTGTAAGACAGAATATGAGCGAAACATGCCACCTGTCGAGGCGCAGGCACCCATGGCGATGCACCATTTAGGCTCGGGCATTTGATCCCAGATGCGACGCACGGAGAGTGCCATTTTATAAGTAACAGTCCCTGCGACGATCATGACATCTGCCTGCCGTGGGGAAAAGCGCATGACCTCAGCCCCAAATCGAGAAATGTCAAATCGTGCGGCTGCGGTAGCCATCAATTCGATAGCACAGCAAGAAAGCCCCATGGGCATTGGCCACAAAGAGCTTTTGTGTAACCAGTTGATGGCGGCGTCAATGGTCGTAAAGACGAAGTTGCCTTCGGCATTTTGATCCAGTGCGCCAGTTTCCAGAGTGCTTGTATCGTTTTGTGAACCCATGGTATGGAGAAATTTTCGGCTAAGCCCAGCTTAACGATCCACGAGAATGGCTCAAGCCTTAATTTCATAATGCCTTGCCAAAGATGAAGATTTTTTAAGAAATGGGATAATTTGAGAGGTAGATTATGCTAAGCCCGATGCTTTGCGAACGCGATCAAGGACGACGGAGGCAGTTTGGCGGGCTTTTTGTGCGCCATCATGCAAGACTTGAGAAATATAGTCGGGGCAAGCCAGTATTTCTTCTCGGCGTTGGCGAGCTGGGCGGAAATATTCCCAATAGGCATCAAAGAGTCTCTTCTTGAAATCTCCATAGCCACATCCCCCCTTATTAAAGTCATCCATCATGGCAGAGTATTCTGGGGCAGAGGCAAAGAGCTTGTAGAGTTGCAGAATGACTGAATTATCCGTTGATTTGGGGGATTCTACAGGGGTTGAGTCTGTAGGGATGCGCATGACGGTCTTGCGAAGGAGCTTTTCATTACCAAAGATGGGCAGGGTATTACTGTAGCTTTTACTCATTTTTTGCCCGTCGAGACCTGGGACGACGGCTGTGCTCTCTGCGATCATGGGTTCAGGTACTTTGACTGTTCCTTCACCATAACGCTCATTCATTTTGCCTGCCAAATCGCGCGTGACCTCTAAATGTTGTTTTTGATCTTTACCGACGGGGACGAGATCAGAATCGTAGAGTAAAATGTCAGCTGCCATCAAAACGGGATAGGCGAAAAGACCGTGATTGGGTGCAAATCCTTTAGCAAGCTTGTCTTTATAGGAGTGACAGCGTTCTAATAGTCCCATGGGGCACAGGTTACTCAATATCCATGTGAGCTCATGTACCTCAGGCACGGCAGATTGACGGAAAAAGACGCATTTCTCTGGATCAAGCCCGACGGAGAGGAAATCCAAAGCCAAATCATGGACGTATTCACGTAGCTTTTGAGGGTCATCTACCGTTGTCATGGCATGATAATCAGCCATAAAGTAAAATGCCTCACCTTTGTTTTGCATGGTGACGGCAGGCTCCATTGCGCCAAAATAATTGCCGATGTGAAGGATTCCGCTTGGTTGTAAGCCTGTCAAAATTCGCATAACGCGAGTATCATGCCGAGTTAGCAAGATGTGTCAAGATTTTGAACGTAGAGAAAGCCAGGATTTTCGCAATTCCTTACAATCTTATCTTATCTGTGTCTCAAGCCTTTTGTTTTGAGTGGCGTGTCCATCCTCCACCCAGGGATTTGCAAAATTTGACAATGGCATTTAATCGCATTTGAGCGGCGTCTGCCATATCTAGTTCACCGCTCAAGAGATTGCGGTGCGTATCTAGGGCATCCATCAATCCGACATAACCAGCATCGTATTGTTTAGAGGCAATATCCCAACTACGGCGGAGGTTCTCCACTTCATCACGGGTGGCATCATAGATTTCCATGCTCTTTTTCCGTTCAACGAGAGCATTTCGAATTTCACAAAAGGCATTGAGGACGGTTTGTTCGTAAGTGGCTTTGGTGGCGGCATATTCGGCAGATGATGCCTTTAGGGTGGCTTGCTTTTTACCTCCATCAAAAAGTGTCTGCAAGATATTACCCCCTGCATTGTACAGGCGATTGGGTTGATTGAGTGTTTTGGAGAGATCAGTGCTGATTTGTCCAAGCTCTCCAGTTAGAGAGAAGGAGGGGAATCGATCTGCCCAAGCTGCTTTTTGTCCATAAAAAGCAGATTTGAGGCGCGATTCTAATTCATAAATATCAGGACGCATCTCAATAACATCTGAGGGGATACTTGCTGGTATAGTGGGGGGAGATGGCAATAAGTTTGAGTTGCCCGCTGTCAAGATTTTGCCATTGACGATTGTGCGCGGGCTCTCACCGCTCAGGACGGCAAGGGCACTCCCTGCCATGGAGAGCGCATTCTCTGCTTTTTTTAGTTGAGCGAGTGTTTTTGAGCATTCTGCTTGAACGCGTCTGAGTGCTAATTCTGGATATTGCCCTTGTTGGAATCTTTTTTCATACATGGCGCAAGTTTGCTTATAGGAGTCATGCACACGGCTGATAATTCGGCATTTCTCTTCCCATGTTCTCACATTGATGTAGGCAGAGGCGACCTCAGCCGTTAGTCGTAAAAAGACGGCATCTCTTGCAGCAATCGTAGAGAGAGCCTCTGCCCGAGATGCTTCTGTCCTTGCTCTAAGTTTACCCCAAAGATCTACCTCATAAGAGAGCACACCTGACATCTCCCAAAGATCACGCCCACGATCAGGGAGAGACTGTGAGTGTTGTTGTCCTTTTGTTAGCTCTTGACTGTTGACTCCTGCCTTGAGGTTGGCTTGTGGGAGTTCATCTGCTTTTGTGCCCTGCATTAAAGCGGTAGCACGATCGACTAATGCAGATGCGCGGATGAGGTCTCTGTTGTAGGTTAATGCTTGTTGCTCTAAGCGATTTAATTCGGAATCATGGAAAATTGTCCACCATGTCGTTCCAACAGAGGAAATAGTGGTGCTCCCTGTGGGTAAATCCATCACGGGGCGTTCAAATTCCTCTGTATTTTGGCAAGCCATCAGCATGAGACTGCTTGAGATGAGCCCGAGTAGGAAAAAGTAAGGGCGAGCGTTATGTAGAGCGTGATGCATAGAGATGGGGATATTCATGATGCTGACAGGCGTTCGGATTCTGGTTTAAGCTTGAGGCAAAGGACGGTAAAAAGCACGCCTGCGGCGCCGACCATAACCGTGCAAAGATAAAAGTAATCGACTGAGAAAATTTGGCTTTGCAATGAGACCGCTTTTTGAAGCAAGGCATCAACCGCAGCATGGACTTCGGCAGGGGTCTTGCCCTCAGAAATGAAATTGCGTTGCCAAAAGTCAAGGGTGTACGCAGTCCCCGATGCCTCTTCTCGAACGTGCTCTGCCACCGTGAAATGAAAATCCGTTTTCATGTGTGCTAGCACTGTGCTCACACTACTCACGTACATAGATATAAAAATATACCTGATTGTATTCAATGTCCGAGCGGATGTAGATGCTCGCGAGGGAGGTACCCCACGTAATGCTAATGGAGTTGCGATGATGAGGCAAAAAGCATAGCCAATCCCAAATAAGCTCAAGGGGCAGGCGACATCAATCCAAGAGCAGTTGTCATCGACTCGCGATAATAAAAAAGCCGCTCCCCCTAAACCTAAAAGACCTGACATCATGCCAACACGTAAGGCTATCTTCCCCTTTTGCATGAGGGGGAGGACGATCGCTGCCCCAACGCAAAAGGAGAGGACAAGGACTATAAAAACCCGAGCAATTTGGATCGGTTCATAATTCATGACATTGCGCATATACTGCACCGTTCCAACGCGCATCCAGCAGATACAGAAGATGTTGCATAAGGATGCCAAGAGAGCAAAAAGAAACCTCCAGTTCCCTAAAATGCGAAAATCGAGCAGGGGGGTCTTATGGCTCAAGCAAGATACCACTAACATTAAAAACGAACAAAATCCCCCGTACATCCACGCCAGTACATTCCCTGCATTCCATCCGTCAATCTCTCCGTAAATAATTACCATCAAGATGCAGACACATCCCATGCCGAGAAAGAAAAATGAGACCCAGTCAAATTTTCCACTTTTAGGTATTTTCTGATTGGGCACATAGAGGCTGGTTAAGAGGCATAAAATGGCGGAGATTATGCCAATCCCGACAAAAAGCCCTCTCCAGCTTGAATACTGAACGAGGATACAACCTAAAACAGGGCTGGAACAAGAAGCGAGCCCAATAGAGCACATCCTGAGTCCCATGGGGAGCTTGCGAGCCTCTTGTGGAAGAGCCTCATTGAGTAATCCCGTTGCGTAGACAAGCGCAAGCCCACCACCAATACCCTGTAAAAAACGGGCAAAAATCATGATGAGGAAATGATCGGCAATCAAGCCCAGGACAGCTCCAAAACAAATAAGCATCAATGCCAAGCGCAATGCTCGTCTTAATCCAATGCGCGACCATAAATAAGTGGCGCCCGTGAATGCTAATGCCGTCCCCAGAGGGCAAGCAGCCCCAGACCAAGATACATCCAATGTCCCTACGACAAAAGTACCAGATAAATCTGGGGTAGCTGCTGTAATGCACCCCATATTGATAAAGGTCAGCATCGTGCAGATGAACGACATTGTCAGTAAAAGAGCCGAATGTCGCGCGTGTGGCAAAGCCACATTTGATAAAGGAGCCGTCACCATAAAATCAAGAATTGATTTTAGCTGTCCCTTGCATCCCTGGGCGAAAGACTACTCCGCTCTCATCTTTTGGCAAACTCACCTTAATGGGGAATCGCTGCATCACCTTGGTAAAGTACCCACTGACATTCTCCGTGGATAATAAAGAAAATGTTGCACAAGTAGCAGCCCCCACTTCATAGACTTTTCCATGAAATTTCCGACCATGATACCCATCTAATGAGAACTCAACATCTTGCCCGGGCTTGATACGTCCAATTTTTGTCTCCTCCACGCGAATGTTGAGCCAAATATCTCGATTATTAACGATAGAGAAGAGCTTTTGCCCCACATTAACGAGTTCACCAGCATTGGCAAGCTTGCGTGCTACGACGCCATCCACGGGGGACTTGATTAAACATTCTTCGCCAAGCACATTCAATTCATCCAATTCTGCCTGAGCCTCTTCCAACTGGGCTAGCGCGGAGCGTTTCTCCTCCTCTCGGTATCCTTCCTGTTTTAAAGCAAGATTCTCTTCTTCGGATTTTTGGATAGCCTGGGCGGCTAAATAGCTTGCCTTGACCGCATCCAAATCCGCAAGACTGATACCAGCATTATCCTTCTCTAATTTAGAGATACGTTCATAATCTCGACGAGCTCGCTCCAAATTAGCTGACGCTTGAGCTGTTTTTGCTCGCTGAGATTCTATCTCTTGATGACGAAAGCCAGACTGCATCTCATCGTAATGAGCTCTCATGATCGCTACTTTAGAGCGTGCTGCCAATTGCTTGGCTCTAATCATTCGCTTATCCAGTCGCGCAATCGTTTGCCCGAGCGTTACCGTATCTCCCTCTTCCACATCCATTGAGACGATTCGTTCTGCTAATTTACTCCCGACCGAGACGATGCTTGCCTCGATGCGAGAATCATCTGTTGCGATCGAGTTTCTCTCGTGAATATGCCATAATCCCCAAAATAACCCACCAACGGCAACAACTGACATGCCTGTGATGGAGATTGCCTTTAAGTGCTTACTCATACGGTTCTCTAAATATTTTATTGAGCAAATCCCTGAATAAAGAGATTAATCGTCAATTTAATGGATGCCACTTTTGTCTGCCATGCCTTCTCATCATCATTGAGACAATACATCAACATATAACCATGGAGGGTGTTGACCAAGGCGCGTGCCATCAAAAGAGGGTCTCCTGGCTGGACATACCCTCGTCTTTGCATCTCCGCTATGTATTCCCCTAAAAAACTTTGCACCTCATGAGAATCTTTTAAAAAATCCTCCCCATTCATATCAATTGAGTCTAATGCACTTAAATAAGCGCGGAAAGCATTGCGCTTGGACTTAGTCGCTTGGAAATAGAGGCGAAAGGCTAATTTTAAATCGTGATCCAAATGCCATGTCCGCTTTCGCTCAAACTCTGTCTTGAGCTCGTGAGCATACGACCGATAGCGGACAATCTCCTCTAGCAAAGCTTTCTTCGTCGGAAAGTAACGAAAAACTGTCTTTTCACACATTCCTGCCTTCTCTCCAACTTCTTGAACGCTGACTCGATGAAATCCTCGATTACTCATTAACTCAATCGCTGCCTCTACAATTTTTCGCTGGGTTTTATGCTGAGTCTGCGTGATGTTCTCCATATGTCTGTCAGTCTAACAGACATATTTTAGATGTCAAGAGGCATGGATGCACAGTTGTGTTATTCTGTTGTTGTGGTGGAATGTCGTCTGGAGGAGAACGTGTTACGTTAACGAAGCAAATCGGAGTGTTGCATCAGGTTCTCCCTCAGCCCCGTATTTGATATTGGATGGTGAATTTATTGGAGAAATAATACCAATAATTTTACATGGGGTAGCTTTATAAAGACAGATGGTACATGAAATCGTTTTTTATCGATATAAATGTTTGATAATCAAGCTGAGATTTTCTCATGATGATTATTTAGAGCAGTTGTGGTTTTACGCGTCTCTCATCAATCGTCGCCTTGCTCTAATTCATGGAGTTTCCGTTCGGCTTTTTTGATTCCATTTTTAGCGGCGGCACTATAGAGCTCTTTGGCTTTATCGAGTGATTTGACGACACCTTTGCCCTCTTTATAGAGGTCGGCTAGAGCATACATGGCGTAGGCATGACCTTTTTCTACTGCTTGGGTGTACCATTGGGCGGCTATCTTTTTATCTTTGCGGATGCCATTGCCCTCATCATAGATTTCTCCTAATGCCGTCATGGCATCGGTATTTCCCTCTGAGGCGAGTTTTTTAAGACCCTCAATGGATTTCATAAACCATTGTTTGGCTTGAGTTTCATTCTCTGCAATACCTTTGCCCTCATCGAGAGCCCAAGCATAGGTAAATTGAGCGAGAGCATTGCCCTCATTGGCTGCTTTTTGCAAGAGGGTAATGCCATCCCATTGCATTTCGCCTGTCGTATACGTGTTGCCCTCCATTTGAGATAAATCGGCATAAGATGTCGAAGATAGGAGTGCTAAGGTAAATAAGGAGGTCATGTAAGATTTCATCTCGTTGGTTCTCTCTGTTATGGTTGAGTCTTTGCCACATCAATTCAACTGTAGCTAAGAGAAGAGACATTTCTCAACGAGGCAACGTTCATTTGAGAAAAATGACAAGAGTAGATATGTCATGCCTCCCCTATCACTTCTAAGCCCAAGCGAGGCGGATGGTTTCCAGTGCTTCAGGGGAGAGGAGTGGGGTGAGTCTGGATTGCATGCGGGCAAAGTATTCTGGTCGAGTCCATCCATGGAGGGCTTGGATGCCACTAGATTTGAACTGCCAAGAGGGGATGGGGATGATGATGTCCATGATTTCCTCAGCTCTGGGAGCCATATTGACAAGTGCTGTCGTGATGGCTTCTGACAATTCTGCGTGATTCTCTAGTGTATCGATCATCCATTGACAGCTGAGCGCATTAGGGGTAGCAGTGGTGTGATCAATGAGACTTCTTAAAAGAGAGGCTGAGCATTGGTCTCTCAAGGTTGCGAGATAGGGGCTGATACGCAAATCACTCAGACTAAGCATGGCATCAAATAAGGGGACGTTGTCTTGTCGGCCATCAAGGGATGGTGAGAGGATGAGTTTGCATAGAGCAGAGATACCCATGAAGCGTTCCTCTGTCATGGAGGGCGTTAGTGTGGCAACGAGGAAAGCAGCTTGCTTGCGAACGGAGCTCTCTTTATCAGCGAGGGCAAAGGGGAGTAGTGATCTCCAGCCGTTACCTTGACGTTGGCTGACGAATTGTGCGAGCTGGCGGAGGCAACGATTGCGGGCTTCAAAGGAGCATTGTTCTTGAAAGAGGTGATAAATTTCTATGCCTTCTTGCAGGAGGTGAGGATCGGTATTGTTGCAATTAACTAAGCCATAAGCGATCATGGCGAGAGGCCATTGGTCATCGCCAATTTCATCACGTCGCATGGGATCCATGACGAGTGCTGCTAGTCGTTTGATTTCTGATAATGAATTTGTTTGATCCTGAAAGAGCCCCATAACTTTCTTATCATGCTACGAGGAGAGAGGAGATTCCAGCGGGAGTCTCGTCATGAAAATTTATTGAAATATTTGATAGATGTTTATCGTATCCCTCAATGTTAGCTTGATTTTGAGGTGAAAATAGATAAAACACCTTAAAATTTTGCGGATAATGTACAATTTTTATTCAATGAGAGTTCTTCCTTTTTCTCTAGTTGCCTTGTCCTGTGGGCTTGTCCTGACGTCAGTTATTACTTGTGCTCAAGATACCCCCAGCAAGAGTACGAGCCCAGCCAGCAATTCGGCTGCCGATCAGATGGCAAAAAAATTGCTGGCGATGATTCTTAAAAAGTCACCTGATGAGTGGAGTACCTTGGCGGATTCACCGAGTTTCTCAAAGTCCCTGATGAGGTGGAAATTGTTAGATGGAGTTGATGCCTCCTCGTTAGCAACGCTCATGAGAACCCCCTTTATGAAGGCTTTCATGAATGATTCTGCATGGCAAGAGGGAGTAATGGGATCGGGACCTATTCCCAATATGACCGAGGCATTGAATAACTTGGCGATTTTATGCAAAAAAGATCCTAAGGCATTGACGAATCCGATTTATAAAAAGTTGGCATCTGCGACGGCACTTGAGTTTGCGAGGAATGAGTCTGATAAAAAGCTTGCGGATAAGAAGGAATGGACGCGCGACATGATGATGGAGCGTTACGAGTATTTTCGATCAAGTTCAGCGGCGAAGTTGTTAAATCCTGGCTTTGATAAGCTTGATTATTGGGATATGCGTGTCCTTGCTGGGAGCAAGATGGGGGGATGGGGACGTGCGAAATCCCTGGCGTGGCAACGAGATAATGTGCGCTTACCTGCTCAACAGTATACTTGGGCTTGTTGGCAAGCCCCCTATTGGTTAAATAACCAGTGGGGAGAGAGCATTCACGGACCAGAATATTATCATCCTTTTGTCGATATTTTCTCAGGTCAAGCTCAAATGACCAAAGAGATTGGCGGTGTCTGTGGGAGCTTGTCTCACTATGGGGCATTTGCCGCCATTGCCAATGGGGTGCCAGCCTTGACGATGGGTGAGCCAGGGCATTGTGCGTATGTCGTGCGTATTGATGATAAAACATGGGAACCAGGCTATTCGCTTACATGGCAACGCGGATGCCACTGGAATTTTTATGGAGAACCTTGGTCCTTGCTTATTCTAACTCAGGATATTTTCTCGGATAAAAAAGCCCTCCAGACGGCACTCCATTTATCATGGATGGCTCAGTTAGCCGATAAGTGCGGGAATCAAAAAATGGCGGAGGAGCTATATCAAGCCGCATTAAAGGCACAACCTCATAATTATGCGATTTGGACTGAATTCCTCGATCGTGCCGTGGCTCAAGAAGCCTTATCGGCAGATCAATGGAAAGAGGTGAGTAGTCAAGTGTTGAGTGCGTTTGGTAAGGATTATCCAGAGGTCGCCAATATGCTCCTCTCTAAAAAAGTGTACCCTCTGTTGATGGCAAAGCTTGATTCACCCAAGGATAAAGTCGCTGAAATTGAGAAATTTCATAAGAGCTTAGGTAAGATGTTACCAACGACATGGGATTTCCCTGCTGCTCTCAATGCACAAGAATCTTTGTTAGGTGGAGGAGAGGATGCAATCGTACAGATGATTGATATCCTGATGGATGCTCATAAAAAGTCTGATGACTACGGCGCACCCTCTTTATCTTGGTGCATGCAGAGAGTTCAAGATTCTCCCCCCTTACTTAATTATTTTGTCTCTAAAGTGACCGGTGCCTCTGGTGAGATGAATGAGAATGCACTGTTTGCCTTGGCATCAGATATGATTAAAAAGGCTGAGACAAGTCATGATATGTTGGCATTCCAATCAGTGGGCAAATTACTTGGTAAGCATATTAAGCCTAGATTGCCCGAGTTTGAACCGTTCCCTGGCGAATTATTATCATCAGGAGGGCTCTTAAATCCGACATCAGTCAGCTCAGCTTATGACAAACCATGGCAACATTGGGGGGTCTTAGAGAAATGTGGTGGCAACTTCCATACGAATCAGGATGATCCTGGTGGTGCAACGGTGACCTTGCCCCGTATTGGTGATTTATCAGGCATCGTCTTGATTACTCTCTTGCCTGGATTTGAATATCGTGGCAATGGTACGATTGTTGAGGTGTCGCTCGATGGCGCGACATGGACTAAAGTTGCGACCCTTGATCGAATGGAACGAGTCAATCGCATCAATCTTGAAGGGAAAAATGCACGAGCAAAATTTGTGAGAGTATCTCGTCCTGGTAAAGAATTTTATCACTTAGACGGATTCCTCGTTTACGGAAAGAAAGCATCATGAAATCATTCTATATAATTACATTATCCTCATTGATCGTTGCAGGAGCTCTGCAAGCGGCAACCGTGGTCAACTCACCTCAAGAGGCAAAAAAACAGGCAAAAGAGAAGCAAGCTGATTGCATCGTAATGGTGTATGGCGGCGATTGGGATCGTCTCGGTCAAAACTATAAGAAAAAGTGCTGGGATATGCCCTCGGTACAAAATGGCATTGACGCTGCGACGTTTACCTCAACGCTTACCTTTGATCAAACAACGGACAAAGCGAAAAGAGCAGAGGTTGATAAGAGAATCAAAGAGATGGCTATCAATACATCCTCTTTGCCCACAATTTCTTTCTTTGACAAAACAGGCTTTGAGTATTGCGTCCTCTTTGGTGACACATTGCCAAAAAATGCCAATGCCCTGCTAACGCGTATCAAGCAAGTGCAGGCTCTACGTCAAAAAAGAGATGAATTGATCACGAAGAGTCAAGGGCTCAACGGTATCGAAAAGGCAAAAGCCTTGGGAAGTGCTGGAGATATTGACGGGATTAAACGTGCCCCCAGTCTCGTAGAAGAGTTGAAAAAGTGTGATCCCAAGGATGAGTCGGGTTATGTTAAACGATTCACGTTTGAAATTTGGCCTCTCCATCAATATTTAGATAAGCCTAAAGACGAAGCCTTAAAAGCGATTGACGCGGAACTTGCCTCAAAATCATTGACTGCATCTCAAAAGCAAAAAATTTATGGATTGAGAAGCACAATTCTGCGCAGGAATAAGGCATCTAATGAGGAGCTGAAAGATAATTTCAAAAAAATGCACGATTTAGATCCCGATTCGGTAGATGGCAAAGCCGCCGTCAAGGCAATGAAGCTTTACGTCAAGTGATATTGCTCCTCTCCTGCCCCCTGTGATAGAGCGGGGGTAGCGAGGATTTTACGCTCGCAAATAAATGAGAATAGGGTACAAATCATTGACCCCTGTAAGGGGCTAACCCCTATTCTCGTTACATCATGAGTCGTGAAATTTTAATTGTTATCCCTGCACGGTATCAATCAAGTCGCTTGCCTGGTAAGCCCTTGGTCAAGATTGCTGGCGTTGAGATGATTCAGCGCGTGGCAGATATTGCCTCATTTATTTGTCGCACCAATGAGGGGTGTCATTATGTCGTTGCGACGGATGATGCACGCATTCTTGATTTTTGTCGTGGACACAATATTGAGGTGACCTTGACCTCAGAGGATTGTAAGAGTGGTACAGAGCGTTGCTGGGATGCGGTGAGGCAGCAAAAAATAGCGCCAGGCTTGATTATCAATCTACAGGGGGATAATCCTCTTTGCCCTCCGCATTTGTTGCAGGGTATTATTGACCAATGGCATCAAGATAAGGCAGATGTTTTTACCCCTTGCGTGGTGTTGAGCTGGCAAGAGTATGACCGTCTCGTTGAGGCAAAAAAGACGACTCCCTATTCTGGTACAACCGTGCTCGTTAATCAGGCTGGCTATGCCATGGCATTCTCTAAATCTACCATCCCCTCCATTCGCGATGAAAAAAAAGCGCGCGCAATGATGGAGAAGAGCCCCGTGCGTCGTCATGTGGGACTCTATGCTTATTCATATGAGGCTCTGGAGAAATATTTTGAGATGACTCCGTCTGTTTATGAGCTGAATTGCGTTGAGGGGCTTGAGCAAATGCGCTTTTTAGAGCATGGGATGCTCGTCAAGATGGTTGAGGTTGATTATCGAGGGCGCAAGACGAGTAGCGGGGTAGATTCACCTGAGGACGTGGCTCGTGTGGAACAAATCCTTGCAGAATATGGCGAATTTGAATTAAAATAACTTACTCAAATCATCATGGCTAAAAAATTGATAATCGTACGTCATGGCAATACCTTCCTCCCGGGAGAGAGCCCGACTCGTGTAGGTGCCCATACTGATTTACCCTTAGTTGAGGAGCATCGCGCTCGTAGCGTCGGTAAATATTTGCTGGCTCAGGGTATTTGTCCTGATCTGGTGTATGCCGCCCCTCTCAAACGAACGATGCAAACAGCTCAATTGATGATGGACGAGCTGGATTGTCAGAGAAATATACTTCCTCAATCTGATTTTACAGAGATTGATTATGGTCCTGATGAAAATAAGGTCGAAGAGCAAGTCATTGAGCGTATCGGTAGGGATGCTCTTGATAAATTGAGGAAACTTACTTCATCGACAACTCCCCAAGAAATTCAAGCAGAGGGAGAACGAAGGATTGGCTTGTGGAATACTCAAGCGATTGCCCCCAATGGGTGGATCGTCAATGTCGATGGCATTATCTCAGCTTGGCAACATTTTGCCCAAGAGATGGCGCCAGATCAAACAGTTGTGATTGTCTCATCCAATGGCATTATTCGTTTTGCCCCCCGTTTGCTCAAGGATTACGATACCTTTTGTACAACTCATGATTTGAAAGTCGTCACGGGGAGCGTCGGCATTTTTGAAGAGGTCGATGGAGAATGGATATGTAAGCAATGGGGGGTGAAGCCCTATAAGCTTTACGATAAAGAATAAAATCAGATTTTTATCTGCATCTTACACAGATTTTTTTGCCGATTGAGCGATTGGGTAGGTGAAGCACTCTAGTAATTTTTGTGCTGCGGAGACGGGGTCGAGTTTGCCGTTGGCAACGAGGGTCTCAATGTGATTAGAATGGTCGGCAACGACTGGGTGTGTGGCAAAGGACTCCAAGAGTGCCTCATGGACGAGTGAGTTGACCCATTCGAGTGCTTGATGGCGACGACGATGAAACCAATAGTCAGATTGGGTGAGAGTCTCTCTAAAATTGAGGATAGAGGTTTCTAAATCGTCCATTCCACGTTTTTCATGAGAAGAGCAGGTGAGTACTTGAGGTACCCATCCTGGTGTGGGGGATTGTAGGTAATGGAGTACCATTTTAAGCTCTTGGCAATGGGCTGCTGCTCGATGTCTGTTGTCGCCATCGTCTTTGGTGACGACCAGGATGTCGGCAAGCTCCATAATTCCGCGTTTGATGCCCTGAAGGTCGTCGCCAGCCCCCGTGATGAGCAGGAGCATAAAGATGTCAACCATGGAGCGCACTGTAGTTTCGGATTGTCCGACGCCGACTGTTTCAATGAGGATAATGTCAAAGCCAGCCGCTTCACAAGCGATCATGCTCTCTCTCGATTTGCGGGCAACTCCCCCGAGAGTGCCACCTGAGGGAGAAGGGCGGATAAAGGCATTGGGCTCGCCCGAGAGCTCTTCCATACGGGTTTTGTCTCCCATGATGGATCCCTTTGATACTGTAGATGATGGGTCAATTGCTAGGACGGCAACCTTAAAGCCCTTAGAGCAAAGATAGGTGCCAAAAGATTCGATGAAAGAGGATTTGCCAACGCCTGGGACACCTGTGATGCCGACGCGGATGGCTTTGCCCGAGTGGGGAAGGAGTTTGCCGATGAGATCTCTTGAGTTTTGTTGGTCTTTAGCGGCATTGCTCTCAATTAAGGTGATGGCACGCCCGAGCATGGCTCGGTTCCCTTGGAGGACACCCTGTACCATATCATCAATTGTTGGTCGTTTGGGCGGTAGGATATTCATGCGCTTTATGATAGGAAAAAATGAGAGAGGAATCAATCAATTAGACCGATTTCATTTCTTATGTGGCATTTTACAGCAAGGTGAGACTGACTATTCTCTCGTTTCGCTTTAATCTATCTCAGAGAACTCTTGCAGTGCTTCTTTGGCTTGCTCATAACTTTGGGCTGCTG
>JAVXPO010000027.1:0-2662 GCA_036644695.1 Akkermansia sp.
ATGTCACCATCAACGGTGGCACTTTAGATGCAACTAATAAACATTTAGGCAATAAAATCACAATACAAGGAGGCAAAGTCTCTAACTTTGCTAAGAGTGGAGCTGGCACACTGAAAGAAGTAAGGCTCCTTGCAACGAATAAAGATACGAATAAAACCATCACAATCGACAAATCCTTTTTGCAAGCGACGACAGCAGGCTCTGTCAAGATTGGCTTAGGCAATCAGCTTATCATGATGGGGGGCTCAACAGTAACGTTGGGGAGTGCTGGTCAATCAAATGTAGCCACGATCGCTCTTGGGCAGATCAATTTAACAAATGGTGCTAATCAGGCAGCCATGACTGTGACCTCGGGCGATACGCTCACACTGGCAGGGACATGGACACTTGATCTGTCTGGATTTAACCCTAGTGAAAATCAAGACTATGTCTTTCAGTTGATTTCTCTAGCCGATTCAGGCACTTATGCTGATTGGGCTAGTAAATTAGATCTGACCAATTTTGATGGTTTTACCATTACGGGTAATACTGGATTCACCGTGGATAATAATACCGTTAAAGCTAGCTTGAAAAACGACGGGACAGTAACGTTGACCTACTCGGGAGGGCCAACCCCAGTCGTCCCCGAGCCCTCGACTGTGAGCTTGACGCTTTTAGCCCTCACAGGCTTGCTCCTGCGTCGTCGCAGAGCAAACTAATTACCTCACCGTCCAGTATCAAATGGGTCTGGAGGAGAACGTGTTGCGTTAGCCGAAGGCGATGCATCAGGTTCCTTCCAGACTCGTTTTCATCGTCGTCTTATTTCGTCAACAAACTCACCGCACCCTTTTTCTCAAATTACCCTGCAATGAATGAGCCCGCCTCTTGGGCTTAGGTGGGAAGCTGATGCCAACACTCCTCTTTGCTTCGTTAACGCAACACGTTCTCCCCCAGACCTCAGCCCACCGAGTTATCGTGGATGAAGTTGTGGAGTGTTAGACGGGATGACTCTTATAATAAGAGAGATATATGCTCTTGATGATTGGTAAAAATCATGAGTGAGAGTAAAGAGCAGACAATAGAGGCATGGCGGGGGCAACTTGGGAATCAGCGATGGAGGTTGCAAAATTTATACTGGATTGAGAACAAGGCAGGGGGTATTCAACGATTTGCCATGAATGCGGCGCAGAGACGCTTGCACGATCATTTATGGTTTCGGAATGATATTTTGAAAGCGCGACAGTTAGGGATTTCGACGTATGCCGCCTTGTTGATGCTCGATATGTCGTTATTTCGTCCAAACTTTCATAGTGGAATCATTGATAAGAGTTTGCCCGATGCTCAGCAAAAGCTCTCGAAGATACGGTTTGCGTGGGAGCATCTTGATTATGAGCCTAATGGCTGTTCTGATCAGGATAAAATATTGGCTCAAATGGGTGCATTTATCAAAGAGCGTACGGGAGTAAGAAAGACGGCGGGCTTAAAGCTCAAGACGGATGCTCGTACAGAGTTGGCATTTGCCAACGGGAGTGATGTCCGCATTGGTACTAATTTGCGAGGGGGAACGCTCCAGTTTTTGCATGTTTCTGAATTGGCTCATGTGTCGGTGCATGCCCCATGGCGCGCGCGCGAAATTCGTACAGGGGCAATCAATACAGTTTCATCGACGGGATATATTCTCAAAGAGAGTACTCACGAGGGGGGACGCTATGGGGTCAATTATGAGTTGACTCATCAGGCAATGGAGAATAATGCCAAAGAAGAGTTGTCATCGCTGGATTTCAAATTTTTCTTTTTCAGTTGGTTTGATCACGATGACTATACCTTATCGGGACATGGACGGCTTAGTGCTGAGATGGAGCGATATTTTGCTGAGCTAGAGCTCAAGCACGGGATTAAGCTCGATGCTGGTCGCAAGCGATGGTATGCGCACATGGCTCGTTTGATGGGGGGGTGCATGCGCCAAGAATATCCCAGTACGCCACAAGAGGCTTTTTACTCGGGAGAGGAGGGGAGTATTTATGGGGGGCGCATCATGGAGTTGAGAGAGAAAGGGCATCTGGGGCTTTCTTTTATTGCGATACCCGATGCGCCAATCTTCACCTCCTGGGATTTGGGGTTGAGCGATCATACGGCTATTTGGCTCGTGCAATTAGTGGGTGCCAATTTGTATTGGCTCGATCATTACGCCTGTAATCAAAAGGGATTAGAGCATTATGTAGCCAAAATTAGAGAGTGGGAGTCGATTCATGGTGCGATTGATTGGCACTTGTTGCCCCACGATGCCGCGCGACGCGATGCTTATGGTCAATCATATGTTGAGCATCTCGCTCGTGAGGGTGTGAGCAATGTGCGCGTGGTGCCTCGTACGTCAGATGTCTGGATTGGAATCAATGCGTTGAGACGATTGCTGGATGCGAGTTTTTTCCACGAGCGTACACTTTGCCGAGTGGTGAATGCTCGTGGCGATAGTGAGCCAGGTGCCCTAGAGCATTTGGAACTTTATCATTCACAGCCCCCCGGGACATCAGGATCGCTCAGAGAGGAGCCCGTTCACGACGAGCACTCGCATACAGCAGATGCCGCCCGAACTTTGGCAGAGGCGTATCAACACGGATTGTTACAAAAAATGGTAAGTACGAACAAGCCTCGTCGCCAAGCGAGAATGTCGTGAGAGGGTTGT
>JAVXPO010000027.1:2762-24346 GCA_036644695.1 Akkermansia sp.
AATGTCGCTTTTGATGGAGACGCCAGCGGTGGTGAGCATGTCGCCAGAGATGGCGGCATTGGCACCAGATTGAAAGGCTTTTACCCCGTTGTCGCTCATGGTGTCTCGACCTGCGGCGATTCTGACTGCCCCGTCGGGGATGATGAAGCGGACGATGGCAATGATGCGTCGTTTTTCCTCTTCTGTCATGGGGGTGAGGTGCTCATAGGGGGTGCCGGGGATGGGGGTGAGGAAGTTGATGGGGGTTGATTTGATGCCCAAGGCAGCAATGTCGCAGAACATGTCGATGCGGTCAGCCATGGTCTCGCCTAGTCCCATGATGCCCCCACTGCAAACTTCTAGTCCTGCTTGTTGAGCCCATTTGATGGTTTGGATTTTGTCATCATAGGTATGGGTGGTGCAGACGTTGGGAAAGTTTCGTCGGGAGGTTTCCAAGTTGTTGTGATAACGGGTGACGCCTGCCTCTTTGAGTCTTTTGCAATGTTCGAGAGAGAGGAGACCATGAGAGGCGCAAAGTCCAATGTGACATTCTGCTGCGATGGTGGCGTATGATTGACAGAGTTGATCGACATCGGCGTCGCTTAATCTTTTGCCAGAGGTGACGACGGAATATCTGAGTACACCTCGTGTTTGGTTGTATTTAGCTCCCTCTAAGAGGCTCGCTGTATTTAATAGTGGATATTCGTCAACGGGGGTGTTGTAGTGGGCTGACTGGGCGCAGTATTTGCAGTTCTCTGAGCAGCGTCCGCTACGGGCGTTGATGATGGTGCATAGGTCAAAGGTGTTGCCGCAGAAATGTTCTCTGATTCTGTCGGCAGCCGCACAAAGTTCATCGAGTGGAGCATCGACAAGTTGTAAGAGTTCATTCTGGGTGCAGTGATTGCCGTTTGTTACTTTTTTTTCGAGAGTATCCACCAATGTCATGACGCGACGAGATTACTCGAATGAGCTGATTCGTCAATTGACAATGTTTATCAGAGGGATAAATCCTTGGCTGTGACGACAAAATGGGCTCTTCTCAGAGATGAGAGAAGAGCCCATTGATTGTTTTTAAGTTTAAGTCGACTTAGAGAGCTTTGAGTTGCTCGACTGCTGCTTGCAGGCTGGCAACATCATCGATGGAGATGACGGTAGCCTCTTTACAGATGCGCCCCATCATGCCAGCAAGCGTTTTACCTGGCCCGAGTTCGATGAAGAGGCGTTGACCTTGGTCGATGAGTTTTTGCATGGATGCTGTCCAACGGACGGATCCACAGACCTGATTGGAGAGCATGAGGCGAATGTCATCTGGACTCTCAATGACGCGCCCCTCATAGTTACAATAGACGGGGATTGTGGGCATGTTGAAGTTGACATTTTGCAATTCTGCTTCGAGTTTAATTTGTGCGCTACGCATGAGTCGTGAGTGGTAAGCTCCTGCGACATTCAACTTTTTAGCAATTTTGAATCCAGCGGATTTAGCTCCAGCGATGGCTTTATCAACGCCTTCAAGGCTACCCGATACGACGGTTTGACCAGGGCAGTTAAAGTTGGCAACGTCGATGTCGCATTCTTTGGCGAGGGTGACGACGGCATCATCGCTACCACCGATCATGGCAGCCATGGTGCCTTTGCTGGCGTTGCAGGCTTCTTCCATGTAGGCACCGCGTTTTTGAACGAGGTTTAAGCCCTCGGCAAAGGTATAAGAGCCAGCGGCAGCGTGAGCGGTGAATTCCCCTAATGATAGACCAGCTGCGGCGACGGGGGTTAATGATGGGACTAATTCTTTTAATACGGCAAGGCATGCAAGACCGTGTACATAGAGAGCTGGTTGGCAATGACAAGTACGAGTTAATTCTTCATTGGGACCTTCAAACATGATTTGAGAAAGGGCAAAGCCCAAATCTTTGTCAGCTTGTTCAATGATTTTTTTTGCTGTTGGGTAGGCATTCATTAAGTCCTGACCCATGCCCACTTTTTGGGCTCCTTGTCCTGAAAACAGTAGTACGGCGTTCATAGATATGACTTGTAGTATACAGAGTTAATGTTTGTGGGGCAAGCGTTGATTGATGAGAGCCTTTTTATTTTGAGGAGGATGTTTTCACTCGTGATTGAGAGTAAAAGGTGATTATCTCGTTGTGCTCTCACGAGAGGCTTGCCAAGTGAGCCAAGATGTGGCAGTAATCTTTGGAGTACAAAAGAAATAAGGCATTTCATGGCGCAGACAAAAATACATGTCGGATTGGAGATAGGGACGAGCAAAACCTGCATGGTTGTAGGTGAGGTAAAACCAGATGCAACAGTGACGATCATTGGTGTGGGAGAAGTGAAGAGCGCAGGCGTCACCAAAGGTGAGGTCGCAGATCCTTCTCGTGCGATTCAATGTATTTATGATGCATGGATTTTAGCTCAGGATCATGCTGATGTTGAGATTATGACCGTCTACTTAGCTGTGACGGGATCTCATGTTGTAGGGGTGAATAATAGGGGGACGTATCGCTTGCCCGAAGATGAGAATATCATTAGTCGAGAACACATGGAAGAGGTCTCAGAGATTGCTCAAGATATCCCATTAAATCCTGATCAATTCGCTCTACATCGAGTACCTGGATTTTTCTCTGTAGATGGGCAAGAGGGGTTAAGTAATCCAGAGGGGCTCTCTGGACGTACGATTGATATTGATTGTCATATCATTCACGGGATGAAGACGCGTATTACTAATTCTCTGCGTTGTGTGCGTGAGGTTCCTCTTGAGGTCGAAGATGTTGTTTTTGCTCCGTTAGCAACGGCACAATATGTTTTGAGTCGCCAGTGCAAGCAGGCAGGCGCGTTATTGATTGATATGGGCGGTGGTACGACTGATTATGCGCTTTATGTAGAGGGGCAACTTGTCGCATCTGGGTGCGTACCCATTGGTGGAGATCATATTACGAATGATATTCATCTCTCGACGGGGATTCCGTGGGTGCAAGCAGAGTTGCTGAAAAAAACGGAGGGCGATGCTTTTGGTGCGCCAGGGAGAGGGTCTGATATAGCGCGTGTCCCAGGGGATGCTGTCCGCAAAGAAGCCGCAGTCGAGCGTGCCTTGCTCAATAAGTTGATCCAAGATCGTATTTTAGAAACGTTGAAATTGGTGAAGAGTCAATTGCCTGACGATGTCTTTAAGAATCATCATTGTAGTGAGGTTTATATGTGTGGTGGCGCGAGTATGATGCGTGGCGTTGGTGAGTTAGCCTCACGTGTGTTTGGGGTGCCAATCAATCAACCCAGTGAGGTTGAGGGGACGGATACGCCAGCTTATTTGGATGATCCACGCTTTGCTACGGCAATTGGGTTGATCCGATATGCGCAGATTCTCGATGCCGAGGTTCCCCGCAAAACGGGATTTTTTCATTCTATGAAAAATTTACTTTTCAGGAGTTCTCGATAATAGGATTGCTGAATGATTTTTTATTTTAAGTCTTAACCCATCATTTAGATATGCTCACCTACGATCGTAATGAATCTGCTACGGATATAACTCCTATTGCTCTCTTGGGGATAGGTGGGGCAGGTAGTAATGTGTTAGAGTCGCTTGTTGCGGAGTGTTTGTCAGGATGCTCTCTGTATTCAGTGAATGCTGATGCGAGGTTGCTTGAAGCATCCTCTGTCTCACACAAGATTCATTTAGGGGGTAAGGTGACCTTTGGTCTAGGCTCTGGGGGTGATCCTGCTCTGGGAGCACAAGTGGCGAAAGAGAGTGAAGCATCACTTGTTCGTGTACTAGAGGGTTGCAAGGTAGCGGTGATTGTTGCTGGCTTGGGGGGCGGTACTGGGTCTGGGGCTTCCCCTGTGATTGCACGGCTTGCTCGTGAGTTGGGTATTTTCTTAGTTTCTGTTGTGACGATGCCATTTGCGTTTGAGGGGGCTCGTCGGAGAGATCAGGCAGAGGATGCGCTAAGAGAGCTGTCATTATATTCTGATGCTGTTCTGATTTTTGAGAATGATCTCATGGGGTCATTGCTGGGCAATGATGCCTCTGTGATGAGTGCCTTTGATGTCTCTAATCAATTGATGAGTCGCGCGATAATGTCTATTCCAGAGCTGGCATTAAGGCCAGGCTTGATTCATTTAGGGCTTGATGATTTGAAGCTTGCCGTGTCTGGTAAGGGGCATCGTTGTTTGTTTGGTTGTGGTAGGGCTAAGGTATCTTTGTTATCCCCAGAGTCTTGGATTGATGATCTTGTGAGTCAGGTGTTGGCCTCTCCGTTGCTCGTTGATGAGTCGATTTTACGAGATATTAAGGAGGTGCTCGTCCATATTCGTGGGGGGAGGTCTCTTACGCTGGATCAAGTGCAGGCGGTGATGGCACAACTAACAACGCATTTACCTCTTGAGTCTCATGTCCATTTTGGCGTGGCAATAGCTGATGATTTAGGGGATGAGGTACGAGTTTCTTTATTTGCTTCACAGTCATTTATTTCTGCTGATCGGCTGATGGGTCGCAATCCCGTTGTCGTGAGTGATGTGGCTCCAATTAAAATGGAGTCATCGGAAACGAAGCCATTATCTCAGATACCAGAAGTGCAAATTATTACCTCTGATCGCGATCCCGTGGATGATGAACCCGTGATTAGTTCCTTGATCGGAGGAGATATTGAGGATTTGCCAGAGGAAGCATTAGCTCTCGTAGATGATGATGTTTTTGATGAGGAATTGCCTCAAGAAAAAAAGATCGATGATGAGCCCGAATTTGATCTTGAGGTGCCAACTCCTGTTGATCTTGCTGGGAAAGGGCGTTTTGATGGGGATGTCCCCTTCATTGTCGATGGGGAAGATATGGATTTGCCTCCCTCAATGAGACGCAAAAAATGAGGTAATTATGACCTCTGTTCGTCGCTTAGGTTAAGTTGCTTAACTTAGCTTTTGATTGCTGCTCCAAGTGTGCTGAGGGGCGAATGTTCCAAATGGAGGTCACTGACGATTTTTTGAAAGATGAGGAGGCTTGCCGCCGCATCAAAGAGGGCATTGTGCCAGTTTTTCTCTGGGAGCAATGGGCGTAGTTGTTCTGTAATTTTAAGAGAATCGGCAACAGTCCCTAGAGCATAGTCGCTTAATCCCGGGAGGCACATTTTTGCGAGCATGAGTGTATCAATCCATGGACCAAAACCGTGACCAGGGAAGTTGCGTAAGAATCGACGCTCTGTAGATGGATTATGCCCGATGATGACGGCGTGATCTAGCCGTTGTCTGATATTTGACCAAAGGGATGTAAAGGTGGGGGCATCTTGCAGCATTTCTGTCGTGATGCCATGGACTTTAGATGCCGTCCAGAGGACGGGTGTTGGCGTTGAGATATAGGACTCCCAAAATTGAGGGGGAGATTGGATGTTGTTGCAATGTGCAATCCCAATCTGGACGGGGTGATCAGTTTGCCCATGGAGAGCCCCCGCTGATTCAAAGTCGATGGCAGCGAAGCTTATGGAGTTAATAAGAGAGTCAAACATTGGTTAAAAGAGTTCCATTTGCCCGTATTGAGCAGTAGGTAACGAGTCATCCATATCTGTATTTTTTGCTTTTGGCTCTTCTTGTACGCGAGGGGAACATTCTGTCTTTTTGACAGGGTGAGTAGAGTTCATTTCCAAATGAGAGAGGATGGCTTTTGCCCGTGCGACGATTTCTGGGGGCATCCCGGCGAGACGAGCGACTTGGATGCCGTAAGATTTATCGGCAGCTCCAGGAATGATTTTGCGCAGGAAAACAATTTCCTCATGCCATTCTCTCACGGCAACATTCCAGTTTTGTACACCTACGCGCGAGTTAGCTAGGTCAGTTAGCTCATGATAGTGAGTGGCAAAGAGCGTGCGTGATTTGAGTTTGTCGTGTAGGTGCTCTGCCACTGCCCAAGCGATGGAGAGTCCATCAAAAGTGGCAGTCCCTCGACCTATTTCATCTAAAATAACGAGAGATTTATCGGTAGCATTATTGAGAATGAGGGCAGTTTCGCTCATTTCAACCATAAAAGTAGATTGACCTCTTGCGAGGTCATCACTAGCGCCAACTCGGCAAAAGATACGATCGACAAGTCCGATATGTGCCTCGTCCGCTGGGACATAAGAGCCAATTTGAGCCATGAGCGTGATGAGGGCAACTTGGCGGATGTAGGTACTTTTCCCCGCCATATTGGGACCTGTAAGTAAGATGAGGCGGTTCTCATCGTGCTCCAGATAAGTATCATTGGGGACAAAGGATTGATCATTGAGCGTTTGCTCAATGACGGGATGTCGCCCGTTGGTAATTTTTAAGAGATAAGATTCATCGAGGATGGGGCGACAATATCGATGTTGTTGAGCACATTCTGCTAAATTGAGTAAGGTGTCGATATTGGCGAGAGCCTCGGCAGTGGTCTGAATGGAGTCGAGATGATCGCTGATTGTCTCTCTGAGACGCACAAACTCTTCGTATTCAAGTTGTCGAGAGCGTTCATCGGCACCCAGGATGGTATTTTCCATCTGTTTGAGCTCGGGGGTGACGAATCGCTCTGCATTGGCGAGTGTTTGTTTGCGCGTGTAGTCGTCGGGAATTTTATCGTAATGTGATTTGGTGATTTCGATGTAATAGCCAAAGACGTTATTAAATCGTATTTTGAGGGACTCAATGCCTGTGCGTTTGCGTTCTTTTTCCTGAAGTTGGGCGAGCCAATTTTTGCCATCGCGCGAGGCAAGTCGCAATTCATCAAGATGAGGTAGGAAGCCGTCGCGGAGGATATCCCCCTCTTTGATCGTAACGGGAGGTTCATCGACGATAGCCTTGTCGAGTAGCTCAATTAAATCTTTGAAATCTCCGAGATTTTTTTTAATAGATTGTTGCAGATGAGTGGATGTCCTCAGCGCGAGTAGGTCCTCTCTGACATCGGGGACTTTAGAGAGGGATAATCCGAGAGCCTTAAGATCGCGAGCATTGCCTGATGCTTGGGCGAGTCTGCTCATGAGGCGTTCGATGTCATAGATTTCCTTCATGCTCTCTCTCAATTTGCTCATGAGGAAGGGTTCTTCAAGCAGGGAGGCGATGAAATCTTGTCTTTTGGTTAGAATATCAAGATCGCAGAGTGGATGGAGGAGCCAATCTCGCAATTTGCGTGCCCCCATCGCCGTGGAGGTGTGATCGAGGACGCCGAGTAAGGAGAGCTTGACCCCATTGCGAGAATCAACCAAATCGAGATTGCGTTGGCTGGCTTGGTCGATCAAGACTGTTTGATCAGAGGCTCGGATGGTGAGACTGCGTAAGTGATTGACGGGACGGCGTAGTTGATAGGTCAGGTAGTGGAGGATTGCCCCAGCAGCCCCAAGAGCAGGAGACATGTCTGTGCAACCAAAGCCATCGAGAGAATGGACGTGAAAATGAGATAAAAGGCTATTGATTGCCGTAACGGGGAGAAAGGTATAGCCCTCGTAATACAAGGTTGGTTTGACACCAGGGAAAATGGTCGTTTGCTCATTGCTGATTAAAATCTCAGATGGATTGATGCGTGCAATTTCATCGAGGACTAAATCAAGATGATTAAACTCGGCAACGGAGAATTCCCCCGTCGTGTGATCGACGCAGGCGAGACCAATTCTCTTTTTACTACGGTAGAGGGCAACAATGTAATTGTGGAGCGCTTCATCAAGTAGGTTGATATCGCCCAATGTACCAGCAGAGATGACTCGGGTGATCTCTCTCTGGACTAATTTGCCTTGGACTGGGACTGTTGTTTGCTCAGCAATGGCAATACGTCGCCCTGCTTTGACTGCTCTACCAATATAGCCCTCTGCTGCATGGTGAGGCACGCCACACATAGGGACGCCGTGGCGTTTTGTCAAGGTGAGACCAAGGATTGCAGATGCTTCTTTCGCATCCTCAAAAAACATTTCATAAAAATCCCCAAGTCTAAAAAAAAGCAGGACATCTTCAGGCAACCCTTTCTTCATGCGAAGGTATTGTTCCATCATGGGGGTTGCCATATTTGCCGAATTTTCGCTCATTCTATCAACCTGGTTATTACTCAAAGACGGGGGAAGTATAGCTCAAGTTGAATCTCGAACAAGCAGAAGGATGTCCATTCATAAAAAACCCGCCAATCAAAGATGGGCGGGCTGGGGAAACTGTGCTCACGGCGACAGAATGGAGGGTAATTAGTCAATTAGATGACTTGCAGTGCCTTTGCCTGCTCTTCGCTCAGCTCAATGCAATGCCAAGGGAGCCCTCGGAGATTGAGTTCATCCATAAAGGGGTCTGGATCATTTTGCTCCATATTAAAGACACCTTTACCTGACCATTTACCCTCAAGAATGAGTTTGGCGCCGATCATGGCAGGAACCCCTGTCGTGTAAGAAATCGCTTGAGAACCAACCTCGTGGAAGCATTCTTCATGGTCACAAATATTGTAGATGTAAACTGCCTTAAAGTGACCATCTTTGATGCCCGTGATGATGTTGCCAATGCAAGTCCTGCCATGGGTAGTCTTGCCTAAATCGCCTGGATTGGGTAAGACTGCTTTGAGGAATTGCAATGGAATGATCTCTACCCCATTATACATGACTGGGTCGATGCGAGTCATGCCAACATTTTGAAGGACTTCGAGATGTTTGAGGTAATTGGGAGAAAAGGACATCCAGAATTGAGCTCGTTTGATGCTGGGGATGTGCTTGACGAGGCTCTCCATCTCTTCATGATACATTCGATAGATTTCAAAGGTACCTACTCCATTTGGGCAAGAGAAGCTTTGATGATGGCTCATGGGGGGCGTTTCGCAAAATTGACCATTTTCCCAGTGGCGACATTCAGCGGTCACTTCTCGAATATTGATTTCAGGGTTAAAATTAGTTGCAAAGGCTTTGCCATGATCGCCCCCGTTGACATCGATGATATCCAAGGTGCGGATTTCATCAAAATGATGCTTAAGTGCCCATGCCGTAAATACGTTGGTAACCCCTGGATCAAAGCCAGAGCCGAGCAGGGCGTAGCGACCCGCGTCCTTAAACTGATCTTGAAGTGCCCATTGCCATGAATATTCAAATTTAGCGACATCTTCGGGTTCGTAATTAGCCGTGTCCATATAATTGACTCCAGCACGTAGACAAGCCTCCATCAAATGGAGATCTTGGTAGGGGAGTGCGACATTGATGAGGAGAGATGGCTTAATTTTATCGAGGAGCTCTGTTGTCGCCTCGACATCATCGGCATTGATGGCATGTGTCGTGATGTCACATCCAGTGCGTGATTTGACATCCATTGCGATGGCATCGCACTTGCTCTTTGTCCTTGAGGCAAGGTGGATATGTTGGAATGTATCGGGAAGTTGCGCACATTTATTGGCAACGACATGACCGACGCCTCCTGCGCCGATGATCAAAACAGTATTTTTATTCACGTTGATTCGATGGGATTAAAGGATAAAGCACCCGAGACCCTATCACGATAAAAGCGATAAGTGTCATCAGGATGATAGGAAACCTCGGGGAAGATAAGGGCAAACGTAGAGTAATTGCAATCCTAGAATGAGGGCAAACTCGTCACAATGCTTAATTCCTTACAACGCAGAGCGTCCGTTGTGAGTGCAACGATAGTAATAGTCTACGCGTGAGATAAACCAACTCCATTTGAAGCCAGGGCGAGCACCATCCATGAGGATAATGGGACAATTTTTCCGCGTCCAATAATAGTGAGGAACGACGTTGCGCAGAGGGATGTTATACTCGTCCATGAGGACGGCGATTTGTTTGGCAGTACGGTCAAAAGTCGCTACGAGGCTGTCACCGCGTTTTTCACACATTTCAATACCAATGGAGAATCGGTCTCCTGTACGCCCCGAGTCAGCATGTCTACCTGATTCATTAAGAGGGATGTGCTGGATAGCAACCCGTGGATCAATTGTAAAATGCCAATCATGACGCAAGGCACCGTTCATCAAAGCATGCGCATGTTGGACGGCATCTGCGCTTTTATTTTGCGTACTATGGACAGTGATGAATTTGGGATTCATGGCAAAAGAGCGTCTGCGCTCTCTGTTGCTTGACGGTAAAATCATTTTTTGGACGTTGACCTCACGAGCTAGTGTCGAGGTAGATCGCTCGACAAGTGGCGTTGAGGTGGCACGGAAAGAAACCATAGGCGCAGAGCGCGGAGTAGAAGGACCTGATGAGCAACTAGCTAGGGCACACACGCTAATTGCAACAAGACAGGTGGTAGGGAAAAACCTGAACGTAAACATCGCTTTAATCTATGAGATAAATCCTGAACGATGACAAGGAGAAAATATATATTTTGGGTTTTTGTCCATAAAAAACCCACCGTTCTTGAAAGAACGGCGGGTTCAATGAAAAAATGGGTTCTAGCTTAAGCTTGAGGAGCTTGTTTGTCTTCGGCAACTTGAACGATGCGAAGAGGAATGCGAGAAGAGATTTCACCGTCAATCGTGATGTCAACTGAGTAGGTGCCAGTTGTTTCAAAACGGAGACCTTGGAAGTTCATGATAAGGTTACGGGTGAAGAAGGAAGCACCTTCAGGAAGACCTACATGAAGGTCACCAATGATAGGCATGCGTTCTGGGTCAAGAGTTTTGCCGTCTTCGTTGACGATGCTGATGCCGAGCTTGTGATCGCCTTCATCTTCTGGGGTGAGGCAAATGCGCAATGCAAGTGCGCAAGAAGGATGTACAACGGGGAATTGACGAGCAAAAAGGGTGTCAAATGCGCCTTGAATGCAAAGTTTGCCTTGATAATCAGCTGCGTAATCGCAAAGCGTAGATACTTGGAAATCCATGATGTGATAGAGTAATGTTGCTTTAATATTGTTCAACCTGACGAAATCAGGTGAATACGTCCATGCTTTTACAGTATTTTTTTACAGGAATCAAGAGAAAGAGAACAAATGAGAGAATTTTTTGTCATTTTTTAATGATTGTCCAGATGTAGATTGTTCCTAATGGCGTTGTCAGGTAGATTGGCTCCGACGTTTCACGGGTATGATTATTTCATGGATTCAATCTCTGCCTTATAAGTTTGTTCGATTGCAATTGAACATGCTGAGGTTTTTTGGGGCTCGGTTGCCATGGTTACGACGAGATGATGGCTCAGAGCGTCGACATGCAGGGACCTTGGTGGATCTTTTTGCGACGATTCTGATGCGTCATAGTCATGTGAGTGCGCGAGATGCGGATGCGGCACTTGATATTCTAAGATATACGTTTCCTGAGGTGGAGCATCGTTGGTTAGCGAGTCGATTTGAGCGATCGATGCGCGCTAATTTCACTGTTGAAGAGGTGCTTGCCTCTGCTGCTTTTGGTAGAGACGAGGCAGAACGCCTCGCGATGGCTCTTGAGGTTTTATCTCTCTTAAAGAATGCGGGTGAGAATCAGGCGATGGATGAATTGTTTGATCGGGTGACGTATGGGCTAGAGCTTCCAGGGGCTGCACCTCATTTGAGGAAGTTGTTACTTGAGGCGGGTACTGAGGCAGAGGAGCCAGCTTTTAGTGTTAATTTTGGGTCGTCGTCTGACTCAGATGTGTCTTTGCCCGCAGTTGATAAGGGTGTTTCTTTTCGTTTGATTCGTTGTTCTCGTTTGGTGCTTGTCGTTAATGATGGCACGAGAGTGATGGAGGTGAGAGGTCGTCCTTTGCAAACGGGGGGGGTGATGCCTTTAACTGTTGGGCAGGTGGTGGTGATTCCATCTGGACCGATTAGTTATGAGGATTTTTCCTTTTTCTTAGAGGCTCGTCGCAGTGGGAAAAAGGAGGTGTTTTTCCTCTCTCTGGTGCATGGTAATTTCCAAATTACGCGAATGCGTAATAGGTTGAGCCAGCTAAAAATTAGTATGGGCTTGTCTTGTGATGTTGAGGTATTGCGGACAGATGTCTCTTTTTATGCCAGGGATTGCGAGATTGCTCAGGGGAATACGATTGAGTTAGCGTATCATGAGGAGTTTACGCTGAATAATGAAGGTCCTTTCTCTCTAAATGAGTTAAAGAACTCTATCTCCGAGATGGGGAGACGCTTCCAAATTGCCTCATCGACGCATAAGGTCCGAGTGACCAATTTGCCAGAAAAAGCGCGTAAGGGAGATATGTTAATGACTCCAGGCTTGGCAGCAGGTGTTGTTTTTGAGGTGACGTTCTCAAGCAATACCAATTCAGGGTGGCTCGAGGTGATTGAGTCAAATGCTCATATATTGATTAATAATCGCATTGTGCGTGGACGTACAGAGCTGCATGAGGGGGATGTTATTTGTCTCAATGCGTATCATGCGCTACGGTGTAATTTTGCAGCTGGGGTATTAGATGAGGAGTATACGGCAGTTAGGTCATTGAGTGTTGAGGGGGTTACCAAGGATTTTAATCGTGGGGATCGTGTCTTGGATAATATTGATTTTGTCGTGAAGCGAGGAGAGATGGTGTGTATCCTGGGACCTAGTGGATCGGGCAAGAGCACGCTTCTCTCTATCCTGGCAGGGCATCTGCCACCAACGAGAGGGAGAGTCCGATATAATGGGCAAATGCTCTATGAGCAGGCCACGAGTTTGCGCCCATATATAGCCTATATTCCAAGAGAAGATATTTTAGATGCCTATATGTCTGTCTCAGAGCATATTTATCAGGCGACTCTCGTCCGTCGTCCTAAATTGCCCCGAGCAGAGCGTATTCGTCGCGTGAATGCCATTCTTAAATATTTAGGGCTGACGCATATTGGGTCTCGTCGTGTGGGTGGGTCTCATGAGCGAATGATCTCTGATGGAGAGCGTACTCGGTTGAATTTAGGACTTGATTTGACGGGGATGGCGGATGTCTTTTTGCTTGATGAACCGATTAGTGGATTATCATCGAGTGATGCTAAAAAGGTAGTTGATACCTTAGAGAATTTACGACGAGATAAGCTTGTTATTGCGACGATGCATCGACCTAGTACCTCGTTGTTGAATCGTTTTGATAAGGTGCTTGTTTTAGATCACGGTGGTCAGATGGCGTACTGGGGAAATACGGATGGGCTAGTCCGATATTTTCGCAAGGCGGCGGCTGATTTAGGGATTCAAATTTCGGCTGATAGCATCAAGTCAGGGGGGGCTGATTATGTGTTTGAGGTTCTTGAGGCTCCCTTGAGGTGGCATGATAGACGACGCTCACAACATCCCAGGCTTTGGCAAGAGCGCTTTGAGGGGTTCCGCTTTCGTAATAATATGGGGTTGATGAGTAATAGCGATGCCTCACCTAAGACTCTTATTGAGTCGTCGGATGTTATCCCTGAGCAACCACGGCGACGTATTTTCCAACTATTACGGTTGTTTCGCCTTTGGATGCAGCGCACTTTTTTAGGTCGAGTGCGTAGTCGCATGGGGATGTATACCATGCTGTTAGAGGGGCCTGTGCTTGCTCTTTTGATTGCGTTGACCTTACGTGCCTCGTCAACACCTGAGTTTACATTTAAGACTGCCTTGCATATCCCTCCGTATTTGTTCCTATCTGCGGTGGTTGCCATGTTTTTTGGTCTGACTGGGGCAGCTAGCGAAATTTTGAAGGATCGTCCATTATTGAGACGTGAGAGTAATTATCGAGTTTTTGTTTCTGGATATATTACCGCCAAGGCACTTGTGCTGACGTTTTTGGCAGCCATTCAGTCTGCCTTGTATCTTTGGGTGGGGAATTACATTCTCCAAGTGCAAGAGATGTTTGTTTTTTACTGGGTTGTGATGATTCTCACTGCTTTTGTGGGGGTGAGTATTTCATTGCTCGTTTCTGTCTATGCGAAGACCGAACGTGCGGCTCTCAATATGGTGCCTCTTTTATTGATTCCTCAGGTGCTTTTGGCTGGAGCTATGATTCCATTTGAAGAGATGAATCAATTTATCCCTTGGTCTGCCAATCGTGTTGATAAAAATGGACGCCTTTTGGCTGGTCGTGTGCCTCTTGTTGCCGATGTTTGTCCCTTGAGGTATTCTTATGAGATGCTGGTTGTTGATCAAGCAACGAATAATATTTGGGAAGAAGAACGCGTTAAAATTCAAAAGCGAGTGGATTTGCTCAAAAAAAAGCCAGGGATGCTCACCACCAAAGAACGCTCTGAATTAAAGCTTTTATTGCGGGCGCTAACGGCGATTTCCTCTCTATCCTCCCCTGATGGCAAGACTGCTAAGCTCGATTTACGTGATATTAGGAGAAGCGTTTCAGGGAATGATGAAAAGAGCTTTAATGCGCTCATAGAGCAATTTGAGAAGAGACCGCCTAAGATGAATACGATGCTTTCTTATTTTGTCAATGACCGTATTATGGGGATTTATGAATTTGCAGAAGCACAACGTCAGAGTCGTGAGACTTTTGATCGACCTAGTATTTTCCTTGCGCATCGTCAGCCATTGATTCTGTTAGGAGATGGGAAATTGCCTGATGATCCTGGGTATAGTGCTGATTATGCGACTATCTCGACTTTATGGAAGGATAGTCTCGTCTTATTTATCATGGGGCTTGTGCCTCTGATTGTGACGGGTATGTCCGTTAAACGACGATTAGATGTGAAAATGAAGTCCACAATCGTTGACTAAAGGAGACAAAAAAGAGCTATGCAAATCTTATTGCATAGCTCTTGATTGATCGTTGATATTAGACGCGATCAACATGAACGCCTGCTTTGATGATGTCCTCAAGGAGCTCATCAGAAGCGGTTTCATTGGTGATCATGTCCGTTACCTTACTGCTTGATATGTAATACGTCGCCGATGCCGTGAGTTGTGCGACTGGGCAAAGGACGCATACATTTTTGGCATGTTCCAAGATTTCTTGAGTGAATTCAGCATGAGCTAATGAGTCAAATCCTAGTCCTCGGATAGGGCTATAAGTGTCTGGGATTAAGATAAATAAATCAATTCCGATATTTTTGATCGAATCAGCGGCTCCTTTGCCAATTAAAAGTCCTGTTTTACGGTCGAGTAGACCGCCAGTACAGTAAACCTCTGCTGTCGTATTATTCTCAAGCCGTGAGACGATGGTCGGGCTATTGGTAATAATCGCAATTGGTTCAGAGGGGAGATAGGAGGCAACAAGGTGTCCAATAGCACCCCCGTCAATAAAGACAGAACTATTGGGTTTAACTCTCATCATTGCCGATTTGGCGATGCTGACGTCAATGTCGGTATGAACGAGCAAGGATTCATTCAATGCTTTTTTCTTGAGAGAAATGGCTCCTCCATGAACTCGACGGAGTAATCCGCTTTTCTCAAGAATAATAAGATCATTCCGAACCGTTTCGTCCGTAACGTTCATTTCTTTGGAAAGGGATATTGTCCGAGCTGAGCCTTTATCTGAGAGGCGACTTAAGATATATTCTTTTCTTTCTGATGCTAGATACATGTTTTTTTTCATTTTTTTTGAATAGGTAATCAATGTGTTATGACTATTCTCACCCAAAGAGACGTGTTTGTATTTAGTCCTTAGGTGTTTTATTTTTCAATTTGTACATTGGACAGTAAGTCTCGGCTCATGTTCAAATAAATTTGTTTTCTAATCTGATATTTTACATAAAATAGCAAGATTAAATTACTAAAAACTGTGTATTCGGCTTACAAATAGATTGGGAGATAATCGCTTATTGGCAATATTTTATGATTTTTTTATTTTTTTGTAAATCAACTCTTTCAAATGTATGACAAGCGTATACATAGTTTGGTGTTCACTTTGTCTTTTGACTTAGTATCCCGTTGAGAAAATCTACCAGATAATCGGGCGTGAGGATTTCACGAGCGATATGAGGAGTCGGGTCTTTTGGAAGCCATAGGACATTGAGTGGGACAGCGGCTCTGCCGAGTTGATTCATGGCGGCATCGATGTCTGGATTAGGGCGTGTTTTATCCGCCTTGAGTAGGACGACCCGATATTTCTTAAAAAGGCTCATGACTTCGGGGGTGTAAGCTATTTTTTTATTAGTTTGGCAGGTAGCACACCATCTTGCAGTAAAGTCGATGTAGACTGGTTGACCTGCTAAGAGAGCCTTTTGGGTAGCCTCAGGGCTCCATGTTTGCCAAAGAGAGGTAGTTTGATTGTTTGTACCTGAGGTTGTAGGTGAGGCTTGAGGGGGTAAGCCGCAATAAATACCTGTAGCAAAAAAGATGAGGGCAATGATGCCCCCAATGAGGCGCGACTGATGAGATTGGTAAATTGGGCACCATCTCCCATAAATCCAACAGGCGATACAAATGGAGATAAGCCCCATCATTACGTTAAATAGATCCATCGGGTCGTCAAAGTGAACCATATAGACCCAGAATAGCCATGCTGTGGCGGCAAGAAGGATAAAGGAGATGCCTTGCTTGAAGGACTCCATCCATGCGCCTGGTTTGGGGAGGTATTTGACGAGATGTGGGAAGGCGCCAAGAATAATATAGGGGAATGCCATACCTAACCCCATACTCGTAAAGGCAAGGAACATGCCCCATGATGGTAGTGCGAGCGCAGGAGCCATGACCCCACTTAAGAATGGCGCGGTGCAGGGAGTGGCAATAACTGTAGCTAAGATACCTGACCAAAAAGAGCCGAGATATCCCTTTTTATTCTGTAATTCACTGCCAACGGAGGTAGCCGTGACACCAATTTCAAAGACGCCATACATACTTAAACTCATGACGAGCATGACGATGATGAGTCCAAAGATGACATAGGGCCTCTCCATCCAAAATGCCCAGGTAATTGCCTGCCCTTCGACAGCTAATCCCGATTTGACGACAATGAGGATGATGGTGAGTACCCAAAAAGAGAGGATAACGCCAATGACGAAGGCGAGTGAATGAGCAAAAACCTTTTTGCGCTCTCCGCCACCCAGTTTGACAAAACTGAGGATTTTAAGTCCGATGACGGGAAAGACGCAGGGCATGAGGTTCAGAATGATGCCCCCGATGAAGAGTCCAAAAATGATGGTGAAGAGCCCCCCCATGGTGACAGAGGTATCTGAGGTTGGGGTAGATGCCAATATTGAAGAGCTGGAATGAACGGTTACCGATTTTACTGAATTCGCCGAATCTGTTATGGGAACGTTAATGTTGACGCCCTGACCTCCGACTGAGAGGACGCCAAGGAGCTCTTGGAGAGGGGGGGGACTCTCATCTTCGTTAACAGATGGATTAGGGTAGAGCGTGTCCTCATTGGTGTTGCGCTGGAGAGTTAAGAGATAACTTGTCTTTGTTGGCTGTGTCCATAGTTGCTCTGCTGTGGGCATAATCTCACCTTTTTGTGAAAAGAAATAAAGAGACGAATTGGGCGGAAGCGCATTTTTTAAATGGATGGTTAACTTAATTTCATGACCCTTTTTTGTGGCTGAATAGGAGGCTCCTTGAGCCCATGAGGGCGTATCGAGCCCAACATAGACAGATGTCCGATTTGAGGGCTTTTGTTGTCTCCACTCCTCGGGAATCGTTATGGAGAAGGATTTCGAATCAGGGGGCAAGCATTCTCCATCGCGACACATTTGCCAGCTCATTGTTGTTGTGACGTTTGAGGAGGTAGTTATTTCTGTTTCTGGTGTAAGTTTGAAAGCAACGCGAGGAGTATCATATCCATAAAAAACGCCAATTTCGCTTTTCCCTTTGATGGGGGTAGACCAATAAGGACCAGAAATCTTAAATCCTTTGACTGGGGCAATAGATGCCTCAACAGGGAGACCGACAGTCCCTGGATTGAGCCAATAAGCGTGCCAGTGCTCAGGTAATTTAAGCTGAGTCTCAACGATAAGGCTTTTGGTGTCATTCTCGGGATTGATGGATACCGCAAAAGAGGATTTACCTTGTACAGAGGGAGTCGCAGGTAGTTGCTCGTTGATGCCAGGTATAGCAAATTGAGGTAATTGCGCACTTGTCGGGAGCGTGATAAATCCAGCACAAAGGGAGAAAAGTATCGGAAAAAAGCTTGCTACGGGACGGTAGAGTGTTTTCATGGATTCAAGGGTATCGAAAAGTTTGAACATTACAATAATTTGAGTGTTTTCATTGTCGTCTTGTTGTATAGAATCAAGACATGGTTAAAACAATGACAACATATCAAGGTGGGTTACATTGCACCTCAATGCATGAACCCTCTGGCGCAACAGTATCTACAGATGCCCCTGTGGATAATAATGGCAGAGGCGAGAGCTTCTCTCCAACTGATTTGGTAGGGGCAGCTCTTGCTGGATGTATGAGTACAATCATGGGGATTGTTGCCCAGCGTAAAAATATTGTAATTGAGGGCATGACTGTTGAGGTGGGTAAATACATGAATGCGGATCCTCGACGTATTGCCAAATTAGAGGTAACGATCACTGTACCGTTGCCAGCCAACCATCCAGACCGCAAACTCATTGAGCAGGCGGCTCTCACTTGCCCCGTTAAACAGAGCTTACACCCAGATATTGAAATCCCCATTATCTGGAATTGGATCGGATAATTGAGATTTTATTCATTGAGGGAGGCGACGTTTCATCTTCACTTAATACGATGAGAACGTCGTCTTTTTATTGACTCCACCACCACGTTATACGATGCCTCGCACACGATATTTATGCATTGTCGGTCCTCTGTTGATCTTATTATTCATCTTGCCAGATATTTCTGTCCGCTGGATGGATGAGATTCGACTTACCATCCAAGTGACGGGAGGGATTGCCTTGTGGTTTTGCGTCTTTATGCGATTCCTTTATCTAGGATTTCGCAAAGAATTATCAGTTCTCCCCAGTGTACCCTTCCTTTACTTACCCTTGTATCGGTCAGTGATGGAGAAAATATCACCAGGTCAGACACCTGGTACCATACATTTGATTATTGTCGGCTTGGCATTCCTCGCTGGAGCCATCGTGATGATGATGAGTTTTGTGCCAGATAAATACGAAGCTTCTTCTCGTAGACTGGATTCTCTCACAATCGTTTTGAGCGTATTTGTGGGGTATTTTGTGATCACTGAATGCATTGCCCTGATTATTCTTGCCCAGGGATAACTCAGACCTTAGTCATCAATGAGCGTAGGGGCTACGGGATCAACCTCATCGAGGCGATTCTCCCAGAGGTAATATCTCGTTTCTTTCACGATGACTCCTGAGAGACCAATGAGAGAGATGAGATTGGGGATGGACATGAGCGCGTTGGCGCAATCGGCAAAATTCCAAACTAAATCGATTTCTGTCACACATCCGAAAAAAACAGCGACAACCCAAATGACACGATAAGGAAGAATGATGCGTGCGCCACCTAAATATTCTAATGCTTTTTCTCCAAAATAAGACCATCCCAATAATGTTGAAATAACAAATGTCAATAAGCTAAAGGTCAACAAATGAGAGCCAAAAACGGGAATGGTATCAAATGCCATCATCGTTAATTGTTTGCCGTCAGAAAAAGAAATATGCTCGTTGCCAATAACGCTCGTTGCAATGACAAGCCCCGTCAGAGCGCAAACGACGACGGTATCCCAAAATGGCCCCGTAGATGAAATCAATGCTTGCCTTACTGAGTTTGAGGAACGTGCCGCCGCAGAAGCAATGGGCGCAGACCCTAAGCCTGCTTCATTTGAGAAAAGCCCTCGTGAAACCCCTGCTCGCATGGCGGCAAGGAAGGTGCCACCGACAAAACCGCCCATGACCGCATCATTGCTAAAGGCATAGTCCATAATCATGCAAATGGCAGGCCAAACGTTCTCTGCCTGAATCCCTAAAATAATAAGACACCCGATTATATAAAAAAGAGCCATGAATGGGACAAAAAGAGCACATAAGCGAGCAATGCTTTTGACCCCGCCTAACATCACGATACCCGTGAGTATTGTTAATCCAGAGGCAGTTACCCACGTCGGGATACCCCAAGAACGCTCTACAATGACAGCTGCTGCATTCCCTTGAGTAAGGTTGCCGATACCAAATGCGGCAAGAGTGGTTAAAATAGCAAAAATAATAGCAAGCCATTTCATTTTTAACCCTCTCTCCAAGGCATACATCGGTCCACCTAGCATCATACCTGCTTGATTCCGAACACGATATTTAATAGCTAGCAAGCCTTCACCATAACGCGTTGCCATCCCCAATACTCCCGTCACCCAACACCAAAAAATGGCTCCTGGTCCTCCAACTGCAATGGCTATGGCAACACCAAAAATATTGCCTGTGCCGACGGTTGCCGCTAGAGCAATCATCAGAGAACTAAATTGTGAAATATCTCCGTCCTTATGCTCTTCTTTCACAAAATACATCTGCAAAGCCTTGATTAAGTGACGCTGTGGAAATTTGAGACGAATCGTCAAAAATAAGTGAGTCCCTAAAAGTAGAAGCAAAAGAGGCCATCCCCAAATAAAGTGGTTAAAGGTCATTAAAAAGTCATTGAGCGTTTCCAACATTGCGCGAGGATAATACATTTTGGTCTTATTATTGGCAAGAATCTTTAGTTAAATAATTTATCGCTTGCGATTCTAAAAAGGGATAGGTAGCTTGATCGAGTAACATGTTGAAGAAAATTTTTAATTTCATCTTATCCTCATTTTTTTTGGTTCTCTATTCCTTGATTGTATTGTGGTGTGGTGGCGTGATTTATTTCAATTTAGGCTGGGGGCTAATAGCAGCGTTGAGCTTCGTAATCTTGATGCTAGTCGCAGGATTTTTTCGTAAGAACATACTGGGGTTTTATTGGTGGACTAGTGCCATCGTCTTGTTTTTTATCGGATATTTTTCATCCATTATCGCAAACGATGAGCATACATGGCAAACACCATGGAGCCAGGCTCCTATTATTGAACGAAATGGGGCTAAAATAATCATTAAAAATATCCGTGATTTTTCCTATAAAACCCCTGAAAACTATCAAGTTTCTTATGTTAATGAGGAGTATGACCCTAATGAACTTGTAAGCTTAGACTTTGCCGTCTCGCATTGGAATGGAATCCAAGCAATTGCGCATACCATGCTCTCATTTGGTTTTAAGGATGGGCGTTACCTTGCTCTATCCATGGAAACCAGGCTACCCCAAGGCATCAATCAAGGGGGGCTCCCAGGATTATTCAAACAATACAACCTCATCTGTCTCCTTGCGAAAGAAGAAGACATCTTTGCGTTGAGAAGCAATCATCGGAAAGAAAAACTTCGTTTATTCCGTCTAAATCTCACCCCTCAGCAAATAAGAACTATTTTTATGAATTTTGTACAAAAAATAAATGTACTACAGCGAACTCCAGAATTCTATAACACATTGACCGCCAACTGTACAACAGAGATATTACCACCTTTGAGAGAATGTCTCAACATGGGCGTTGATAAATGGAGCCCCGTCTTAGATGGGATGTTCAATCAAAAAGCCTTTGATCAAGGCTTATTCCTTCACCGAGATAAAGAAACCTTAAATGACCTGAGAAAACGAGCTTTAATCCCAGAAGGAATCAAAGAAAGAGGTAAGGTCTCCTTCTCAAAATTAATTCGCGAAAAAGTAGGAATTACGGAGAAAAAGAGTGAGCAAGGCTCTTCGTCAGATTTATTGGTAAAAGCTTTGCCGTAGTTTGAGGAAGAGGTACGTAAAACATTGCTAATATATCGTATTGAGTGATATCTTCCCAGCTGACAAAATAGCATCCAAATGAGCTGACTCCAGGCATCGAACTTTTTGG
>JAVXPO010000028.1:0-24327 GCA_036644695.1 Akkermansia sp.
GGAATAGCATCTAAAACTAGAAAACCCTTATAAATGCTCACTTTTTTTCGATTTATCAGTGTAGTGTCTAGTGAAAATAAGTTATCATTGCTAATCAATGCTTTGTGATTTTTCACTAGCGAAGTCAGGACGTCAGGAAAAAAAGACCGAAATTCCGATGAAGGGAATTTCGGTCGAATGATGAATGATGAGGTGATTTATCTCAACTTGAGGATTTGCCCCAGTACGTAGGGGAGGATGCCTCCTGCGCGGTAGTATTCTTTCTCAATGGGGGTATCGATGCGAACGATGACGGGGATGTCCCATTCTTTCTCTGGCGTGATGGCACGCAGGGTGACGGTTTGGCGTGGTTTGACCTCGTTGTTGAGTCCGAGTAGGGAGAATTGGATGTCCTTAACGTCTGCTAGGGCATCATAATCTGCCTTGTTGGCAAAGGTGAGAGGCAAGACCCCCATGCCGATGAGGTTAGAGCGGTGGATGCGCTCAAAGCTTTTGGCGATGACTGCCTTGACTCCGAGGAGCTTGGTGCCTTTTGCTGCCCAGTCACGGGAGGAGCCCATGCCGTAATCCTCACCACCGATGACGATGAGGGGCGTTTTATCCTCTGCGTAGGCGATTGCCGCATCGTAGATAAAGGTAGGGGTGCCTGTTTGTGTCGGGCATGCTTTGTCAGGGGCAGGGACATTTGCCTTGCCAAAGTAGAGGGTATAGCCACCCTCTACGCCATCGACGAGCAAGTTTTTAATGCGTACATTGGCAAAGGTGCCACGCGTCATGACGCGGTCATTGCCACGGCGTGAGCCAAAGGAGTTAAAGTCAGGTTTGGTGATCCCCATGTTTTTGAGGAACATGGCAGCGGGTCCCGTCTCGCGGATGGCACCTGCTGGGGAAATATGGTCAGTGGTGACGCAATCGCCAAAGATGCCTAGAGGGCGCGCAGCAATGATGTCAGAGATGTCATGGAGTTGCCCATTAAAGCCGTCAAAGAAGGGGGGCTCTTGGATGTAGGAGGACTCGGCATTCCATTCGTAGACATCTCCCTGAGGAGCTGGCACGGCTGCCCAACGAGGATTGGTCGTGGGGGATTGAGCGTAGAGGGTACGGAAGGTCTCGGGATGGAGAGATTTGGCAACTGCTGTTGCAATTTCTTCTGAGCTTGGCCAAATGTCTCTTAGGTAGACGGGCTGACCGCTGGGGTCGGTACCAAGTGGCTCTGTCTGCATGTCAATATCAATCCTGCCTGCAAGGGCAAATGCCACGACGAGGGGGGGGGACATGAGGAAGTTTGATTTGATTGATGCATGGATACGGGCTTCAAAATTTCTATTTCCTGAGAGGACGGAGGCTCCGATGATGTTATGCTCACGAACGACCGCCTCTACTTGTTCATTGAGGGGACCCGAGTTGCCGATGCAAGTGGTACAGCCATACCCGACGGTCTCAAAACCGAGAGTGTCGAGGGCTTTTTGCAAATCATTGGCAGCAAAATAATTTGAAGCGATGCGTGAGCCTGGAGCTAAGGATGTTTTGACGTAGGCAGGGACGCTTAGTCCGCGCGCGACCGCTTTTTTGGCGAGCAAGCCAGCTGCGAGCATGAGTCCAGGGTTAGATGTGTTGGTGCAAGAGGTGATGGCGGCAATTAAAATGCTCCCGTCTTTTAATTCTACCTCTTGAGTATAGTTTGGCACCTCAATGGGTGAGCCAGCAGGGGCGTGCATGGTGGTGTGAGCTACGGTAACGCTTGTTTTGCCATAGCCACCTTCTGCGATTGGTGCAGCGAGCATGTTGGCAAAGCTCTCTTTAACCTTAGTTAGCTCGATGCGATCTTGAGGGCGACGCGGACCTGAGATTGCAGGGCAAATGGAGCTCAAATCAAGCTCAAGCGTATCGGTGTAATCAATATCGCCTTGTTGAGGCATGCCCCAGAGCCCTTGAGCCTTAAAGTAGTTTTCATAGGTGATGACATGTTCCTCATCGCGCCCCGTTTGTCGGAGGTAATGAGAGGATTGCTCATCAATGGGGAAAAATCCCATAGTGGCGCCGTATTCAGGTGCCATATTGGCAACCGTGGCTCTATCGGGTAGCGAGAGTGAGGCGGCACCTGCACCAAAGAATTCGACAAATTTACCGACAACTCCGTGTTGGCGGAGCATTTTGGTAACGTGAAGGGCAAGATCCGTAGCGGTAACGCCCTCGTTTAAGGCACCTGTCATGTGGATACCAACGACTTCGGGGACGAGGAAGGTGACGGGTTGACCGAGCATGCCTGCCTCAGCTTCAATACCGCCGACACCCCATGCCACGATGCCAAGACCGTTAATCATGGTTGTGTGCGAGTCGGTACCAACGAGCGTATCGGGGAAGTAGGTACCATCTTTTTCCATAACTCCTTTGGCGAGATATTCCAAATTGACCTGATGGACGATGCCCACGGATGGAGGAACGACGGAGAAGGTATCAAAGGCACTTTGTCCCCATTTGAGAAATTCATATCGTTCTGCATTGCGACGAAATTCAAAATCTAGGTTTTTCTCAAGCGCATCAGGGCACGATGCCCAGTCAACTTGGACGGAGTGATCGATGACGAGATCGACGGGGACGAGTGGCTCAATGACCCCTGGATTTTGCCCCAAATGTTGTACGGCAGAGCGCATTGCTGCGAGATCGACAAGGAGAGGTACCCCCGTAAAGTCTTGGAGTACGATACGGGCAACAGTGAAGGGTATCTCGTAATCACCTGGCTTTTTGGCATTCCACGAGGCAAGATTGTTAATATCACGTTGCGTTACTTTAAGCCCGTCACAATTGCGAAGCAGAGCCTCAAGAATGATGCGAATGGAGATGGGTAGACGGTTCAGTTGGGGAAACCCTGATTCAGCGAGTGCTGGTAAGGAATAGAATTGACCAGTATGACCTCGTCCTGTTTGGAATGTGCGGATAACGTTCACGATATAAGTTGTGTAAGAATCAACATATTCTGCGAATGTCGCAGACGCGCGCACTATACATGCCAAAAAATGTTTGGCAAGGATTCAATTTGTTTTGTTCCTTAGAAGGAAATTTTTATCTCAAAGGATCCCATGGCATGAATGGGCTCTTGATGTACATATTCCTGTGAGCGGAAAAATAAACCAAAGAGGAAATCGACGTTTTTATAACGAGCTCCGACCCCAGCATTGACATCGCAGACGACTGGATATTTATCGACGTAGTGGGGGCTATTATGAAAGACTGTCCCGTCGAGGAAAAGATCGTGACCAATGGCGCGAACTGCAAATCCCGTAAATCCATAAATACTCCAATTCGAGGTATAGTTCTCCCTTTTAACAAAGGGGTTATTCAAATAAGTGGCACCATTAATTGGGAAATCAACCGAGGTATTTGGTAGATTATAGCCAAAGCGATAAGACATGCCCACGCCACCTCGCAGGTACACCGTCCCTAAATCGGTGTGCCAATAGGCAAAACCATCTGTTTCAAAGCCATCTCCCGATTTGTACTCTAAAAAACGGAGACGGTAATATTTTTTGAAATAAAAGCAAAAGGCAAATTCCGAAGGCAACTGGCTTTTCCAATTGGGCCATTTGTTGATTTGCCAAATATCATGAATAGCATCTTGACTACGGTCAGCCAGTGAGGCATGCCCCGTTGTGCCCAATTGTAATTCAAAAGAATTGGCAGTATCTTCATCTTTTACCAAGGTACCTATCCCCAAGGCGAGATATCCAGCATAGGGATGCTCTCCAATGATGCGTTTGGATGACATCGTTTTTGGAGTAAACATCAATTGAGTTAACGTTACTGCCCATTGTTGACGTAGTGAGGCATTGCGATCCATTCCACAAAATTTGCTCCAGGCTGGTGAGGCATTCGTGCCGCCAGTTAATGTCCCAAGCGATTTTGCCAAAGCATCAGAGGTGCCTTGAGCTTGGTTATCACAAGATTTTGAGAGGAAGGAGAGCCGAATCCCATTCGTATAATTATCATCATCTGCTAGGAAAAGATCATTTTCTAATTGGAATCCAAAGGAAGGGCGTTCTTGAGGAATGGTGTTTGTCGAGGGGAGGGCGATGGCAGATGAATCACCTGCATGGGCAAAGCAGGTAAGAATAGCAAAGAAAATGCATCCTTTGAATATGTACATTCTTATGGATTTATATGACTGGGCAAATGAAACAAGGAAAATGAGCCAATCATGCATCAAGTATGTCATGAATTCTCGAATTTGACATTTAAGAGAGATGCGACGAGAATCCCCCCCAAGCCCCATGTTAATCGATACTCATTGCCATTTAGCCTCACATCAATTTGAAGGAGAGGAGAAAAAATCTCTTATTGCTCGCGCTTTGTCCTCAGGACTCGACAAAATGATTAGCTTGGGCTCAAGCGGAGCTGATTGGCAAGATACGTTGGCGTGGGCATCTGAATTCCCAAAAGTAGTTTATGTCTGTCTGGGCATTCATCCTAATGACATTCTTGAGGTACGGGCAACATGGAGAGAAGAACTATGGGCTCTAGCCCATCAACATTCATTAGCTGCAATTGGAGAGACAGGACTTGATTATTATTACCCAGCCCCTGAGGGAATGGGTGTAGATGACAAAAAGTTTAGATGGATGCAATGCGAGGCACTTGAGGCACATTTTGATTTAGCCGCCCGACTCGGACTTAATATCGTATTGCACACAAGAGATAAACAGGGGCAACAAAGTTTTGATGATGCCATGGCAATTGCACGTACTTATACAGGCAAAGTGCGACCTGTCTTTCATTGCTTTATTGGCGATAAGCAACAAGCGACCCACATTTTTGATGAACTGGATGGGCTCATCTCTATTACGGGTATTGTTACGTTTAAAAATGCAGGGAATGTCCCTGATGTCGTGACATGGTGCCCAGAAGATCGTTTTATGGTGGAGACGGATTCTCCCTATTTGAGCCCCATTCCTTTACGGGGCAAAAGAAATGAGCCCTCTCATTTGGCATATACGGCTCAGTGTATTGCTCAACTACGAGGATGGAGCCAAGAGCGTTTAGCACAACGAACAAGCCAAACGGCAGAAGAATTTTTTCGATTATAACCAGAGCATTAGGATAAAAGGGAAATGATGCGTTATCGTTATGACACGGAAATAAAGTAAAAAAATGTGCTATAATTCATTGTCGTTCTTGTCTTGTGGCGATAGAACATGTATTTTCCACGCAAGTATGAAAGCACAGATTTTTCTTCCCCTTTTGGGTATGGCTGTAGCCATATCATTTTCATCTTGTTCTCAGAACAAGGATGCCACCAATGATGCAGAAACGGCAACGGAGATCGCAAATGGTACAATGCCACCGTGGATTGCAGAGAGTTCTGCTGGATATGAATCCGCCAAATATGAAAATGTCAGCAAGAGTAGTGCGACGAAGCCAGATAAGACCTATGCCTACAACCCCCCATCAAAACCGAGTGTAAGCAAAAGCAGTAGCGCGAAGAGTAGCAAAATTAAAAAGGGCAAGGCGAGTAGCAGTAAAAAGAGTTTGAAGCGCTCTAAGAATAAATCCGCCTCTCGAAAAGCATCATCTCGTAAAAAATCGTCATCCGCCTACAAAGTACGCAAGGGAGACACGCTGAGCGTCATTGCTAGAAGACAAGGCTCCAGCGTTAAAGCAATTAAACAAGCAAATGGCTTGCGCTCTGATGCGATTCATATTGGTCAAAATTTGAAAGTGCCTAAAAAATAAGCTTACAGATATTTAATCATGATGCTATCCCCATGCGTTAGCGGGATTTTTCTCTCTCTAGCAACGCTCATCATTTTTTCATCCTGCCGGTCAATTACCGTGCAGGATGGAGCTATGAATCCGAGGACAATTGACAAAACCGTCCCCGAATACAAAAATCCGTTCCCAGCAAATACCTATGAACATTTTGTTGCGAGCAAAGAATATCCTAAAACCTATGGGACGTATCGAGATGAACCTTTGCTAACGAGCAAAGTAACAAAGCAAAAGAAAAAAATTGTAATCTGTCTTAAAGAACAAAGAGGGAGATACTACATCAACGATAAGGTTGCGATCGATTTCCCCGTATCAACGGGAGTAAGAGCTCATCCAACCTCCACTGGCTCATATCAGGTGATTGGCAAAAAAGTCAACCATGCCTCCAACTTGTATGGGAAAATCTATGATGCAAAGGGCAAATGTATTGATTATAGTGCTAATGCAACAGATGCAATCCCAGAGGGCGGACGCTTTGCTGGCTCCAAGATGCCATATTGGCAGCGATTGACAAATGATGGCTTAGGATTACACGTCGGCAAAGTACGCCGAACCCCCCAATCTCATGGTTGCATTCGGCTCCAATCAGCAACCGCTAAAACTCTCTTTGCTCAAACAAGCATAGGGACGCCAGTCTCCATCCAACAATTGCCAGAGGGAAATAGTGAATCAATCCCCTCAAAAAAAGATTAAAACTGCTGGGAAATCTTCCGATTAAAGAGGAGCTAATGATAAAAGTTGACATAATAACTCATCTATACATACTTCCTAGGTATATATGATTACTTCGACCCTTCCTACTTTGTCTCCCCATATTACGATTATAATACCTGCTTATAACGAGGAGGCGACAATTGTTGGTGTAATAGAGGATTTTTTTGAGCATTGTCCAGAGGCAGATATTGTTGTTGTCGATAATAATTCGACTGATAGGACTTATGATTTAGCGAAAGAAACATATCAACGCCTTCATTGTAAAGGATATCTTTTGCAGGAACCAAGACAAGGGAAGGGGATGGCGGTCAGGAAAGCTTTTTCTGAAATTAATTCAGATATTTATGTAATGGTTGATGCGGATTTAACATATCCAGCAGCTGATTTACATCAACTCTTACAACCTGTTTTAGAGGGTAAGGCAGATATGGTCTGTGGTAATCGGCACAGCGATGGTATCTATAGCCAAGAGAATAAACGTCCAATGCATGATTTTGGTAACAAACTCATGAGAAATATGATTAATTTCTTATTTCATGGTCAATTACAAGATATCTTGACTGGTTATCGAGTATTTAATGCTCGATTTGTTAAAAATAACCCTATTTTATCTCACGGATTTGAAATAGAGACGGAAATCAGCATCCATGCTCTTGATAAAGGATATCGTATTGTAGAATTGCCTATTGCTTATCAAGATCGTCCTGAAGGATCAGAATCAAAGTTAAATACAGTCAAAGATGGAATTAAAGTGATCAAAACGGTACTTAGTGTCTTTATTAATTATCGACCGATGCTTTTCTTTTCTATTTGTGGATTATTTTTTGGAGGATTAGGACTGATTTTGGGGAGCATTCCCGTTGTTGAATTTATTCATACTTCGTATATTACCCATTTACCATTGACCATTTTATCCTCGGGACTTTTGATTCTTTCCATGTTAAGTTTTGTTTCAGCAGTTATATTAAATGGATTAATGGTAGCGCAAAGATATAATCATTCGCTAGCGTTACTTCACTGGGATGAGCTTCATCCACTATATAATTCAAAAAAGTAAGCATTCACATCTATGAAGAAGATAGGAATTGCCAGTTTTATTTGGCTAATATTATTAATCATCTTTTTTTATCCAATTTTTTTTGAGGGTAAATCCCTTGCACCATTAGATATTTTGAGTAGTTTGATTGAGCCATTTGCCAATCAAGACAAATCGTTGATCAAAAGTACCTATACGATTGATGCAATTCTCCAGTATTTACCTTATCATTGGGCGGTAGCAAAAAGCTTGATTGAGGATGGATATATAGGATGGAATCCTTATTGTTCAGGGGGCATGTCGCTTGTTGAGAACACCATGTTGTGTCCTGGAGATTGGCATCATTATTTATCATGTTTTTTGCCAACCTGGGTGTCGTGGAACCTGGGAATCCTCATGCAATTTTTCTTAGCAGGCTTGGGAATGCTTGTCCTATTAAAAAATAGAAAAATTTGGGGACCAGCTGCTTTTGTAGGTGCGATCAGTTTCGGATTTTATTCTCAATTTATTTTATGGATTTACCATCGTTGGGTATTGGGTGCCATGTGTTGGGCTCCTTGGATTGTTTGGGCATTTTTAGTCGCTCGCCAAAAAGGGAGAGTTCTGGATCTTCTCTCTATTGTTTTTATCGCGTTAGCTTTCCGTGGAGGACATTTACAAGCTTGCGTATTTGTTGTATTACTTACTATTATTGTATGGATTGCAGATTGGTGGACATCAAAAGACAGAAAGAATATAGTTAATTTATGGAAAAGCTCATGGTTATATCTTATTTCAGGTATTTTTGGTGCTCTTCTTTCAATGGATGTATTTATTGAAACAATTCCAGCTTATTTACGTGGAGGAGCTCCACGAGGAGAATTTTCTTTTTTAGAGGCATTATCTACCATACCCATGTATGTGACGTCTCTTATTCCAACAATTTTTGGCACGCCATATACAATGGACTTAAGAATAGATTATTGGTATCTATTTGACATTAAGTATTTTGGTGGAGTTTCTTTAATTTTAGCTTTTCTCGCATGTTTTAATAAAAAAGCACCCAAGGTAGCTAAATTTTTGTTTATTGGAGGAGTTATTTTTTGTTTTACTCCGTTGCAAGCATGGATATACAGTAGGTACACCTGTGTTTTTGCACTAGGGGGAGCATGGTTGGCTGCATGGCAATTGATGGAACTCCCTCGGGAATCTAAACGGCGCGTATGGAATAAATTATTGTATGTTTTTGGAGCTTGCGTGTTATTGTGGATATTAGGATCTTGTCTGCTTTCTGTTTATTTTAATGAATTTTATGTAGAAGCTCAGCATTTTGTTTCTCGATTTGCTCAATATGGGCAGTACCAAGATTGGTATGATTTGAGGATAGATCGGTTGTTAAATGATTGTTTTGTTTGGGCTCCGAGGAATATTCTTTTGTTATCTCTCATGGGAATTGGTCTTTGGATATGCTCAAAAATTCATGAGGGAGCTTCTGGTCTGACTGGTAAAAGTTGTCTTGTTGCGATGTGTGTGTTTATCGAATGCTTTGTATTGGGACAAGTATGGATTTCATATTCAGATAAGCCCAAGGGTGTAGAAAATCAATTATATGAAACTCCCGAATGGATGGTTTCATTACAACAGGAGATGAAGCAGGGTGGGTCTTTAATTGGTTCAGTAGCAAAACCTCATTCTTGGATGAGCAACATTTCATCCGCTTATGGAATCAGACAAATTTGGTCATATGAAACAGTAGCTCCTCGGTCTATTTGGAGTGGCAATTGTGTTAATGCGCAAGGTGCTGCAAAGATGGGTATTTCTCATTGGTTAATAGCTCCAGAAATATCAGAAAAGCCTGGAGAGGGATGGGTGTTTCTCTATAAAAATTCGCATTTTTCTCTCTATAAAAATTCCTATTTTCATGGACTTTATATAGCGGGATTAGCATTGGGAGATCGTCAAAATATTGAACCTCTTTGGAAAACTGTTAATAGACGGTGTTTGCAATTACCACCTCATACAAAAAATCTTGAAGTTCTCGAAACATATTCTGAGGGATGGAGATATCGAATCAATAATGGTGAATGGAAGTATCCACACCCAACGGAAGTTTTTGGTATTGGCATTGATTTTGATCAAGCAATTGGCGATGAAGGCGCACAATTGATGCTACAATATATTCCTCCCTATAGGACATTGTATTTTTGGGGAATTAGTATAACACTTGCTGGGCTTATCGCGTATTCGGGGCTTCGTCGGATACGCCAAAAAAGATTGATGTGATGAATAAACTGATCCAAAATGTGTGCGAACTCGTGCAAAAGTATGAGTCTGTCTGTAAATTTATTATTATCGGTGGTAGCGCGACTTTGATTCATGCTCTTGTTGCTAATGTTCTGCATTATGGACTACAATGGCCAGAAGAGTTGGATAATGCTTTGGGGTACGCGACAGGGTTTTTTTGTTCGTATTTTGGTCATTTGAAGTGGACTTTTGCAAAGACGGCGACCTTGGAGCAGTCTAATAAACGTTCTTTACCTAAATTTGCTGTAATGACGATGGGGACTTTTGGTCTGAATCAATTAGTCTTTTTTGTTTGTTTATCGTGGATGGGTCTTCCTTTCAATGGTGCGCTTTTTGCCGGGATGTTTTTTGCTGCCGTTTGCTCGTATTTCTTGAATAGATTTTGGGTCTTCAAATAAGCCCAAACAATTGGGAAATCTTCAGGATAATAATCGAAATTATTCAACGATTAGGTTGAGTATCTTGTCTTACTCTCAACAACGAGAAGCTTTCTTTCAAGAGGAGGAGAGGGAACATGAACCTATTAACTGATTATGTTGAATAATTTAACGACAAAATTTCAAGAAGCTTTGATGCAGGCGCAAAAGTCGGCATCACAAAGTGGGCGTGCGGAGATCAATTCACTCGATCTATTGGTGGCTTTGTTAGAGCAAGATGGTGGGATTCTTTCTCCTATTTTGCGCAAGGCAGCCTGCGATCCTGGTCTATTGCTCCAAACTGCAAAAAATGAATTAGGACGTGAGCCGTCTCAATCTGGCGTAACGATGCAACCCCAGATTGGGAATGATTTGTCTACCGTATTGCAGGCGGCAGAGTCCGAACGCGAAAAGCTGAAAGACGATTTCCTGAGCGTTGAGCATTTCATGCTAGGCGTTTTTGATTCTTCCTCTAAGGCGCGTAAGCTTGTGGATAGCTTTGCTCTGGATAAAAAGAATTATCTTGCTGCGATGAAAGAGATTCGGGGCTCACAACGAGTTACGGATGATAATCCAGAAGGGAAGTATCAAAGTTTAGAAAAATACGGAGTAGATTTGACGGTGCGTGCTCGTGCTGGGAAAATCGACCCAGTGATTGGTCGAGATGAAGAAATCAGGCGCGTGCTTCAAATTCTCTCTCGCCGTACAAAGAATAATCCTGTGCTCATTGGCGAACCTGGGGTTGGTAAGACTGCCATTGCGGAGGGGCTCGCTCGACGTATTGTTAATGGGGATGTGCCTGAAAGTATGAAAAATAAGCGTATCGTGTCGCTTAGTATTGGGTCGATGCTTGCTGGGGCAAAATACCGAGGCGAATTTGAGGAACGTTTGAAATCTTTCCTCAAAGAAGTGACTGATTCAAATGGTGAAATCATCTTATTTATTGACGAATTGCACACTATTGTTGGCGCAGGTGCCAGCGAGGGCGCAGTTGATGCCTCTAATTTGCTCAAACCTGCCTTGGCAAGAGGTGAATTGCGGACGATTGGCGCGACAACACTTGATGAATATCGGAAGTATATTGAAAAAGATGCCGCGTTAGAGCGTAGGTTCCAGCCAGTGATGGTTGGTGAGCCGAGCGTTGAGGATACGATTGCCATTCTACGAGGGCTTAAAGAGCGTTATGAAGTTCATCATGGCGTTCGTATTACTGATTCGGCTTTGGTGGCAGCAGCAACCTTATCTGATCGTTATATTGCTGACCGCTTCCTTCCCGACAAGGCAGTTGACCTTGTGGATGAGGCAGCGGCTCGTTTGAAGATTGAGCTCGATTCGATGCCTTCGGATATTGACCAGATTGAGCGCGAAGGGATGCAGCTTGAAATGGAACGCCAAGCCTTGGCAAAGGAAAAAGACGGAGAAAGTAAGGCGAGACTTGAGAAAATCACGAAAGAATTGGCAGATTTGAGAGAAAAATCGTCTGCCATGATCGCCCGATGGAAAAATGAAAAAGCCATTATTGATGCTGTTCGTGTCCAGCAAGAAAAAATTGACCAATTGCGAACAGACGCCGAGCAGGCGCAACGTTTGGGTGATCTTTCCAAAGCTTCTGAAATTACCTATGGATCAATTCCAAAAGCCGAGGAAGGGCTAAAAAATGCCAAAGCAAATCTTAGTGCCATTCAGGAAAAAGATGGTGGCTTGTTAAAAGAAGAAGTCACAGAATCAGATATTGCTAGAGTCGTGGCAACATGGACGGGGATTCCTGCGGCGAGACTCCAAGAAGGGGAACGCGAAAAACTCGTTCACATGGAGGCTCGTCTTGGAGATCGCGTGATGGGGCAGAGCCAGGCGGTTAAGGCCGTTTCGGATGCAGTTAGACGTGCGCGTGCTGGCTTGCAGGATGAGAATAGACCGATTGGTTCCTTTATTTTCTTAGGTCCTACAGGTGTTGGCAAAACGGAGTTGAGCAAAGCACTGGCGGAATTCCTCTTTGATAATGAGAATGCCATGATTCGTATCGACATGTCCGAATACATGGAGAAGCACTCCGTTGCGAGATTGATTGGAGCTCCTCCAGGCTATGTGGGATATGACGAGGGGGGGCAACTTTCAGAATCCGTCCGTCGCAAACCTTATAGCGTCGTGTTGTTTGACGAAATCGAAAAGGCGCATCCTGATGTCTTTAACGTCCTTCTTCAAGTTTTAGATGACGGTCGCATTACAGACGGGCAGGGGCGAACGGTTGATTTTCGCAATACTGTGATCATCATGACGTCTAATATTGGGAGCCAGTATATCTTGAATGAAACTGACCCTCAACAACGTGAGGCAAAGGCAATGGAGGCATTACGAGGGCATTTCCGACCAGAATTCCTTAACCGCATTGACGAAATTATTATCTTTGATCGCTTAAGTGCTGAAGAGCTTAAGGGCATCGTTAATATCCAATTGCAACGCGTTTGCAAACGCTTAGAAAAACGTGCTTTATTTCTTAAATTAACCGCGTCAGCTATTGAGCTGATTGCTGACCATGGCTTTGATCCCGTGTATGGTGCTCGCCCCTTGAAACGGGCGATTCAGCATGATTTGCTCGACCCACTTAGTTTGCGGATCCTTGAGGGAGAATTCCCTGAAGGAACGGTAATTGTTGGCAAGCAACGCGATGGGAAAATCATTTTTGAGCAAGAATCAAAATGAAATGAATGAGCACGCGGAGGGGTAATAGAAATAATGAAATCTAAGGGGCCAAGGTGCTAAGGGGAGTAGGCAACATGTCGCTACTTGAGCGATTCGATTGCATGTCCCCTTTATGTCTCCTTTAGATTTCGTCTTCGCCCTCTGCTGCTGGAGGAGCTTTGGGGAGATTTTGGTCAATATCTTCTAAGAGATTGACCATATCGACGCCCCGCTGAGCGGAGTCATCAAGCTTGAATGTGAGTTTGGGGGTTGAGCGCATGATGACGCGCTTAGAGACCGTGGATTGGATGAAGCCACGGCGTAGGCTGAGCTTTTCGAGCACTTGTGATGCTCTCATACGCCCAACGACGCCAATCCAGACTTTACCTTCTTTGAGGTCGTCGGTGATCTCAACCCCTGCGACGGTAACGATGGTGCTTGGGAATTCAAAATCTCGTTGGATAACGGTGCTGATTTCCCGACGCATCAATTCGTTGACCTTGTCCAATCGTCGTGTACTCATACAGGTTTGAGTGCTGGGTTAGAGCGTTTGTTTGATTTTTTCAAGTGTGTAGCACTCAATAATATCATCGACTTCGTATTCGTTGAATTCACCGAGACGGATGCCACATTCGAGACCAGCCTTGACTTCTTCCACTTCATCCTGGAAGCGACGAAGCGTTGACATTTTGCCGTCAAAGATAGGTTGTTTACCACGTAAGACGCGAGCCTCACACTTGCGGAGGATTTTGCCATCGATTGCCATGCAACCAGCAGCTTTACCCTTGTTGAGCTTAAAGACTTGCTTAACTTCGGCATGACCGACGATTGTTTCGCGCAATTCTGGTTCGAGGAGACCCAGCATGGCGTCGCGGACTTGATCAATTAGTTCATAAACGATGGAGTAGAGTTTGACCTGTACCCCTTCGCGTTTGATGATGCGCACAGCATTAGATTCAACCTTGACGTTAAAGCCGAGGATAATGGCATCAGAAGAAGAGGCAAGCTGGATGTCAGATTCAGAGATAGAGCCTGCCGAGGCATGGAGGAAGGTACATTCGACCTTATCTGATTCGATACTTTCAATTGCCTTTTGGATTGCTTGTACAGAGCCTTGAGCATCACCTTTGAGGTAGAGTTTAAGCTCTGCTTTTTGGCTACCTTTCCCCATCATGGCACGAATATCTTCCATACGAGATTTTCTCGGGGTGGTGAGACGTTCTTTGCGCAGATCAAGTTGGCGTTCTTCAGCAAGTTTTTTAGCGTCACGTTCGCTTTCCATTTCGACAATTTCGTCACCGACATGAGGTGTTTCTTCAAATCCTACGATTTCTACGGGCGCGCCTGGACCTGCGGATCTAACTTTTTTGCCTTTGTCGTCTTTGAGCGTACGTACTTTGCCAGAGAAGGGACCACAAATGAAGGGCATACCAACTTTGAGCGTGCCACTTTCGATGATGGCAGTTGCAGAGCTACCCATGCCTTGTTCTACGCGAGCTTCAATGATTGAGGCTCGGCAATTTGCCTTTGGGTTTGCCTTGAGGTCGAGGACTTCTGCTTGGAGGATGAGTAGATCAAGTAGATCGGGGATGCCGGCACCAGTCAATGCTGAGATTTCGACACATTCAATATCGCCACCAAAATCGGTAGGGACGAGTCCTTGTTCCATCAAGCCCGTCTTTGCCTTGAGTGGGTCGGCAGCCGGGAGGTCACATTTGTTGATGGCAACAATGATTGTCTTTTTGGCTGCTTTAGCGTGTTCGATGGCTTCACGCGTTTGAGGCATGATGCCGTCATTGGCTGCGACGACAATGATGATAATATCGGTAATATCAGCTCCGCGAGCGCGCATTTCTGTGAAAATTGCGTGACCTGGGGTATCAATGAAGGTGAGCGTCTTTTTCTCATGGACAACGGAGTAGGCACCGATGTGCTGAGTGATGCCACCAGCTTCGCCCTTAGCAACTTGAGCATTACGAATATAGTCGAGTAGAGAGGTTTTGCCGTGATCGACATGCCCCATGACTGTAATAATGGGGATTTTTGTTTTGAGTGTTTCCTTTGGTTCTTTAAGAACGGAGACGGGAGCAGGCTCTTGAGCAATTTCAACTTGAGCTTTGACTCCTCCGCCTTTTTCGCGTTTTTCGCGTTCAAAGATGAAGCCGTGGACATCGCATAAATTGCCAACACTCTCTGCATCAAGCAGGGTAGATGGGTTGGCGAAGATGCCCATGCCCATTAAATCTTTAATGAGGCGAAAGGGCTTGAGCCCCATAAGTGCCGAGAGATCAGAGACCGTGACGGGTGGTTTGAGGTTGATGACGCCTCCTGGGGGGACTACTTCGACCGTTGGTGTTTCTGACACGGGAGCGACAACAACAGGAGTTGGCTCTGCTGTTGCTTTGAGTGCTGCCTCGGCAGTTTTAGCGGTTTTCCTCGCTTTTGTTTTGCTACCAGAAAGCAAATCGAGAGCCTGTTTTTTGACAGGTTTTGGAGCCGCTTCGGGAACCGTTGTTTGTTCCTTAACCTGCGGTGTGCGGTGTCTTTTCGGCTTATCACCGATTAGATCCAATACATCTTTTTCCGGGTCTCGATTGTCTTTCTCGTCGGGCATATTTGTAAAATAGAGTTCTTAGGGGGTGTCGAGAGTTACTCGGCGGTAGGGGATGGACGATCGGCGCAGGCACGTACCTTTTCGAGGATGTTTTCTGCGTCTTCCGTACTGATTTCAAGGCTGTCTGCAATATCAGAGGCTTCAAAGTCGATGAGGGCGGCAATGGTTGTACCTCCCATAGTTGCGAGACCATACGCGATGATTTCGTTAATTCCGAGTTGCGCGCTGAGCATTTTGGCAGCTTCGGCAAGTTGCTTGGCAACACCTGACTGAGGGTCATAAATGCGGACTTGGATGTCCCAATTGATGAGACGTGAGGTGAGGCGAGCGTTTTGACCGCGTCTGCCGATGGCTTTGGCGAGATCTTTTTCATCATCGACGATGACCATAACTGTTTTTGTTTCTGGATCAGCGGTGATTTCACGAGGTTCAACAGGACTTAGAGCACTGCGGACAAATTCAATGGGGTCTTCTGTCCATTCGATGATATCAACTTTTTCATTGTTGAGCTCACGGACGATATCCTTGACTCGGGCACCTCGCATGCCGACGCAAGCGCCGACTGGATCTACATTGGGGTCATTACTGAATACGGCAATTTTGGTGCGGTAGCCTGCTTCACGGGCGATGCCACGAATTTCTACCGTATGATCAGGGATTTCAACGACCTCTGCTTCAAACAGACGACGAACGAGATTAGGATGACTACGGGAGAGGATGACCTCTGGACCACGAGCTTCGACGCGAACCTCAACAACGTAAAAACGCATGCGATCACCAACCGAATAATCTTCTGTGTTGACGCGTTCACGAGAGGGCATAAAGCCTTCAAATTTGCCAAGATCAACATAAACATCGCCTTTTTCAAAGCGACGAATGGTTCCTGAGACGATTTCGCCTGCTCTATCCTTGAATTCGTCATAGTGCATGACTTTCTCCGCATCAAGGAGCTTTTGCATCATCGTTTGACGAGCAGTCTGGACGGCAATACGACCAAAATCTTTAGGGGTGACGTTAACGGGGAGGATGTCACCTAAGGTGGATTCAGCATCAAGGCGTAATGCCATGGAGAGCGGAATCTCATTAAATTTATCCATATAGTCATCGTCGGCGACTACTTGCAAATCGGCCAAAATTTTGACTTTTCCTTTTGCAGTATTGATGTCGGCTCTCAAATTCTCGATAGCGTTGGCTCCTGGAACCATTTTGCGATAAGCGGATAAGAAAGCGAATTCAAGCGCTTGCAGGATTCTTTCACGAGAAAGACCTTTTTCTCTTTCGTAGAAATCAACGAGGGCTATGATGTCGTTTGTCATGGGCGTTGGCTGCTGATAGTTAATGTAGGAGACAAAAAAGAGCGGGTCTTGGACCCACTCTCGAGGAATCCCGGGAAATGTTTACGGGACGAATTAAAGCATGTCTTTGGCTTACTGACAAGAAGAATTGCTGTCACCTAAGTGATTTATGCGGAGAGATTTTTGCCTGATGATTAGGAATGAGGAGGAATGGGTCTGAGGGTTACGGGAAATCTGGAATTCCAGCCTCTGGATACGAGGTGCGTAAGTCGTTTAGGAGAGAGGATACATCTTCCATCTGCATCCAGAGCGATTTTTTGATGTAAAGGGGGGCATTCATCCTGATTGCGAGAGCAAGAGCATCGCTAGGGCGAGCATCAACCTCGACAATTTTGAACGGCTCGACCTCATTGTTCATTTCAAGGATGACGAGAGCTTTATAAATGGCATCTTTATCCAGACCATCATCCTCACGAGAGACGATATAGACACACCTCAGTTTTACCCCAAAGGCGACTAAGATGTCTTTCGTGAGATCGTGCGTCATTGGACGCATGAGCTTTGCCCCATGAACCGTGGTACGAGTGGCAAAGCCCCCGTAACAATCCATATAGATCAAGATGACCTTACCGAGACTTAGACGTTCTTCGTTAAAAAATGCAGCATAGCCAGCTTTCGTGTGATAGATGGCTGTAAGCTCAATGGGAACGGGTCTCTCTTCTGATATGGATGGCATAAACGGGGGCTTGCTGGTTCTCGTTAAGCACCAAAGCCTGGATCGAGATTGCGAGATAGATAGTTGCGTGAGACGCGAATATATTTCTCTGCCCAAGCATGATTTTTATCTTCCGCATCGGGACCGAGGTCTTTGACAACCTTGCCAGGAGAACCTAAGACGAGTGAATGGGGCGGGATGATACTCCCCTTGGTAACGAGCGTGTGGGCACCGATAATCGAGCCTGCGCCAATGACAGCACCGTCAAGAACGATGGCACCCATGCCGATCAGGACATTGTCCTCAATCGTACATGCATGCAGGATGGCTCCATGACCTACCGTGACATATTTCCCAACATAACATCCAAAATCATCTGCAAGATGAATGCAACTGTTGTCTTGGATATTTGAACCCTCGCCGATGACGATTTTGTTGATATCGGCGCGCAACGTGGTGTTGTACCAAATGCTAGCATTGGTGCCAATTTCTACTTGTCCGATGAGGTCGGCACTTGAGGCGACAAAAGCGGAGCTGTCTACCTGAGGCCACATTTCCTGATAAGGTTCTATTGCCATAGAGTCTTATTGTACTAGAGAAACTTCTTTTTGCCAGTAGAAAGATAGGCAGTAAACGAGTCCCGATGTATCAAATTAGTATTCGCATGGCTTTCAAATAAAAAACCCCTCTATCTTAAGGAGATAGAGGGGTAGACGAATAGACTAATATTGCACTAGGCTTAGGCTTCTTTAGCAGGAGTTAATTCAGCCGCTTTTTCGCATTTTTTCGCTTTGTCGCATTTTGCTGCTTTTTCGCATTTGCTGGCTTTGCAGCATTTTTTGTGAGCCTTTTTGCAGCATTTTTTGTCAGCTTTTGGGCATGGGCAAGCAGCTGGTGCATCGGCGGCTGGTGCGGGAGCTACAGCATCGGCGGCAAAACCGTTTAAACTGAATGCAAAAGCACAGAACGCAATCGTAAGAATATTTTTCATATTATTTAATAATGTATTTGTTGATATTTAGATCATCCACAAGGGTGACCTTCATCTCATTAGAGTCTACCAGTCACAATTTTGTTTGAAAAAAATGAAAAACAGCTCATTTTTTTGCGAGATGAGTTATTTTTTCGTTTTTTCATCGAGCTTTTGCTTCACGAGCCCCTCGATTTCGGCATAAAGTTCAGCATTTGATCTGAGTGCTTCCTTTGCCGCATCGCGTCCTTGAGCGATTTGACTGCCGTTGTAGCTGATCCATGATCCGCGTTTTTGGACAATATCGTATTCCATAGCGAGATCGAGTAAGCTACCAACGGAGGAGATACCCTCATTGTACATGATGTCAAATTCGCATTCGGTGAAGGGTGGTGCTACTTTATTTTTGACGACTTTGATTTTGGTGCGATTGCCTGTTACTGTGCCATCGGTGCTCTTGATCTGACCAATGCGACGGATGTCGACTCGGACGGAGGCATAGAATTTGAGGGCACGTCCGCCAGGGGTGGTTTCTGGATTGCCAAACATGACCCCAATTTTTTCACGAATTTGGTTGGTGAAAATGCAGACAGTGCGTGCTTTGGAGATAAAGCTTGTGAGCTTCCTCATGGCAGCAGACATCAATCTTGCCTGTGCGCCGACAGTTGAGTCGCCAATGTCGCCCTCAAGCTCTTGTTTGGTGACGAGGGCAGCGACTGAGTCGAGGACGATGACATCGATGGCATTAGAGCGCACCAAGGCTTCGCAAATTTGCAGAGCTTCTTCCCCAGAGCTGGGTTGTGAGACGAGGAGGTCATCGAGATTGACCCCGAGGCGTGATGCGTATTTAGGGTCAAGAGCGTGCTCGACATCAATGAAGGCAGCGAGTCCCCCTGTTTTTTGAGCTTGGGCGATTGCTGTGAGTGTGAGCGTGGTCTTACCAGAGGATTCAGGACCAAAAACCTCGACGATGCGCCCACGGGCAAATCCGCCAACGCCTAGAGCACGGTCAATCAGGAGGTTACCTGTAGGGATGACATCAACGTCCATTTTACAGTCATCACCTAATCGCATGATTGCCGCTTCTCCAAAATCTTTTTGGATCTGCGAGATGGCGAGATCCAAATTGCGTTTACGAGCGGCGGTCAGTTTTTCAGCCTCAGCTGACTGCGGGGAATCATTTGTCATAGTGCTAGGCAGTATACACAAAAATGTTCATTTGGCAAGTGTTCAGACGAACATTTTTTCAATCAATTAAAAATAATTGATTCTGAGGGATTGGAGAATGCTGAAATATAAAAAATGCCGTCTCCACGGGGAAGACGGCATTTTTGAAGGGTTGATCAAAGGTGGGATTGATGACTCTCTCCCTGTGGGTAACACTAAGGTACGACTTAAGCAGCGATACCGAAGTGTTCTTGAATGGAGGCAAAGATTTTATCTCTGCGAGAACGAGCCTTGTCAATATCACGAGTCTTAAGAGAGAATCTCAAGCGTTCAGCTGTTGAGTCTGGCTTATGAACGGTAACATGGCACCACCACACACCGCGATTATTCCAGAGGTGATGGTTGGGGTTATCGTCGTTGATACGAAGGGCTATTTTAGTTTGGGCTTTCATCTGTGTGAATTATTGCGCTGACTGATAAGGATTACGTAGAGAAGGTGATCAGTATTTCACTTATTCTCGTTTGCAGGCGGCTCACAAAAGTTGATCGTCCCGTATGAGCAATTTTTTCTGTTACAAAAAGTACCTGCGTGGATATAGACCCCCGCAGGCACTGTAACGTTCAAAAAATCGCTCGTTAAGAAGACGATTACAGGAGGCCTACCTTTTTAAGGGTGTTATACGCGCCGTTTTTACTAATCGTGCGTAAAGCCTTCACCGAAATTTTCATTCGGATGAATTGACCGAGTTCGGGAACCCAGATGCGCTTTTCTTGAAGATTAGGATAGACAGTGCGATTGACAGTCTTGGTCACGTGGCGACCGATACCGCCCTTTTTCTTGGCGAGACCAGAGCGGTGAATACGGCGGCCGGCATGTGGGACTGAGCCTCGGATGATACAAATACGGGACATGGCAATCAAAAAATAATTGTTACGGGACGCACAATGTACGCTAAATTTGCCTTGGGTCAAGGATAACTCGTAAAATTTTTAAGATTTTTTATAATATTTATAGGGGTAGGTGCTTTTTGGCGCGATAAATTGACCTAATTAACGGCGTGAATACGAGGCGAGTTCGACTAAATTGCCATCTGGATCACGTAGATAGATTGACTGCATCTCACCTTGAGCCCCTGAGCGAGTAACGGGCCCGAGCTCAATGATTCCGCCACATTTCGTGATTTCACGGACGGCATCATGGATGTCATCTTGGATAATCAGGCAAAAGTCGCCACTGCCCTCAATGGGATGTCGAGCTGCGGGGGAGAACTCTCTAGGTCGGCAATGAAGGTTTATTTTGTGATTTCCAAAGAAAAGAGCTCTGCCCTCGTGCCTCATGGGGAGGATATGCGTGTAAAAGTCGATGCTTTTCTCCATATCTGCAACGGTGAGGACGAGATGGTCGATGTCAATGATGTCCATAAGTGGGGGGGATTCTCTGTTTTCAACGTCGAGGGGAGCTTTGTCAATGAGATTTTCGGTGGAGAGGGCGAGTTGATGATTCTTTGACAGAACGCAAGTGGTACTTGACTCGTCTGCCCTGTATGGGATGAAATGGAGACGATGAACGAGAACAAATACGCTATATTTTCAGAATGCGGTCAACCGCAAGACAAGCTCCAAGTTGTCACGTCTCCTGTGGTGCATCCCGTGGAGGGCGAGGTGATGGTTCGCATGCTAGCGGCTCCGATTAACCCAGCAGACATTAATTTTGTGCAGGGCGTGTATGGTCTCAAGCCCGTTTTCCCCAATTCACGAGCTGGGCTTGAGGGATGTGGCGTGGTCGAAGAATCATGCTCTCCTGATTTTATCCAAGGTGATCAAGTCATTATGTTACGTGGGATTGGGTCATGGAGCCGATATTTAACGGCTCCCGCTGATCATTTCCTTAAATTAGAGGTCAAAGTTGATCCGATCCAAGGTGCCATGTTAAAGGTTAATCCCTTGACGGCTCTCCGAATGTTAGAGGGATTTGTCTCATTAAAGCCTGGTGATTGGATTGTGCAAAATGCCTCTAACTCTGGTGTCGGGCGATGCATTATTCAAATTGCTAAAAAGATGGGAGTCAAAACGATCAACTTTGTGCGACGTGCCGATGATTTACGCGATGAGCTTATGGCTCTTGGTGCCGATATTATCGTTGGTGAGGGAGAGGATGATGTCGTTAAAAAAACATTGGAATTAACAGGTGGCATGCGTCCCATGCTTGCCTCTAATGCCGTCGGGGGCGAGAGTGCTTTGCGCTTGATGGATATGCTCGCGCCAGGGGGGACAATGGTGACATTTGGCGCGATGAGCAAAAAAAGCATCAAGGTACCCAACGGATTCCTCATCTTTAAGGGCATTAGCTTAAGAGGGCTTTGGGTCACTCAATGGCTCAAGACTGCGAGCAAAGAAGAGCAGGTTGCCGCCTATGGCAAATTGTCTCGCTGGATGGCATCAGGAGAATTAACCCAAGCCGTCGATACCATGTATGAGATTGAGCAAATCCGCGATGCCGCTACAAAAGCCCAAGAGGAATTTAGAAACGGCAAAATTGTGCTGAATCTGGGAGTATAGTATAACTCATTGTCCCTGCTCGCGTGATTTACTTGCCGAGCAGGGCGTAGGCTTCTGCTTGCAGGTCATCCCATGGGTGACGGGCGAGGGAGCCATAGAGAGAATGACTCCAGAGCCTGCTACGTAGCGCAGCAGGACTAGGTGAGCCAATGAGGAAGCGTGTGAGTTGAGAGGCTCGGGATAGGGCTTGCTTGCCTTGTGTGACGAGGGTACGCAAGGCCTCTCTCGTTGCTTCGTCAATAGGCTCGATAGTTGCTCTTTGGAGAGTACCGAGTGACTTTCTCGTCAGACAGGGGTGACAATGCCCACAGTGTTTAGCATCAAAGCCAAAGTAGGTATCTAGCTCGGCGTTGATACAGAGAGATTGGGTCAAAATACGATAGATTTCATCCAGTCTTATGAGATCTTTCTCAAGACGATGCTCAAATTTCGTTGTATATTGATCGACGAGGACTTTGAGCGATGGATGAGTAGGGGGGGTATGAATCAGGCGAGCCATTTGACGAAAGGTGACTTGCCATTCTCCAGAGAGTGCAAAATCTTGTAGTTGCGCGTAGGCAGTTAGCCAATCATTCCCTGAGAACTCTGCAAATTCTTCAATGCTACCGTCGCGATGCTCATCAAGCCAGAGGAGGAGACGCTTCTCTTCCTCACCCCTCCCTGATAGGATTGTTGCCATGGGGTAGAGGGCTTTGAGTTTATAATATTTATGCCCTTGAGCCGTCACCTTGAGCAATCCATCTTGAGTGAGATCAAAGAGGATGCGATTGAGTGCCGTCTCTGCAAGATCGCATATCCCTGTCGTCTCGTAGAGCGAGATGACATTCTCCCCAGGACGTAAAAGTAAGGTCAGGAGCATATCTAATGAGGCTTTATCTGGGATTGCCGCATGCAGGCGATTTTGCGTGATGATGGCATCCATCGCATTCATTAGAACGAGACTTTGAGAGTCTTCTCCATCACGCCCTGCTCGCCCTGACTCTTGGACATAGGACTCGGGACTTGCCGGGGGATGGTAATGAATGACGCTACGCACATCTGCCTTATCAATGCCCATGCCAAAAGCGATAGTCGCGACGAGAATGGGGACTTTGCCCGAGAAAAATTCGTTTTGGACGAGCATGCGGGTTTCGGTGGGCATGCCAGCGTGATACGTTTTGACGCAGAGTCCACGCTGGGTGAGAGCTGCACCAATTTCTTCAGTATCCTTCCTCGCACGAGCATAAATGATGGCAGGGGTACGATCGGGGGCTTGGAGGAAAGAGGCAAGATAGTCAATTTTATCCTCATCCGCAACCTCGACCGCTTGTCGATGGATGTTGGCACGCGTGGGGGGCAAGCAAAAAATGTCTGATGGGCGCGTGTGAAACATATTTGCCAGATCGGCGACAACTTGCTGCGTAGCGGTTGCCGTCAAGGCAAGCACCGCATGGAAGGGATGCGCACGAGCATAGTCGGGGAGCCCAAGGTAATCGGGGCGAAAGCTATGACCCCATTCAGAGAGACAATGTGCCTCATCAATCACAAAGAGCCCGAGACGAATGCCCGAGATTGCCTCACAAAAGGGTTCTGAGGTGATGGATTCAGGCGCGACAAAGACGAGATGAAGCTCATTTTGCCTCATGCGCGTCAAAACGGCTTGGCGTTCTTCCTCGGGGAGGCTTGAGTCGAATCGGGCAGCTTTGATGCCGAGGCGGATGAGACCGTCAACCTGATCTTTCATCAAAGCAATGAGGGGAGACACAATGATGCTCAGGGTATCGAGGAGGACAGCTGGCAATTGATAACAAAGGCTTTTTCCTGACCCTGTAGGTAAGACCCCGATACAGGGGCGACCCTCAAGGACACTGACCATGATTTCCCTCTGCATGGGGCGAAAGTCTGTTTTGCCAAAAAGGTGAAGAGCAGTCTCTAAATCGTGGGGGAGGTCAGGCACAGCTCTATCCTAGAGTGCGACCAACCACGTTGCCGAGCCTAAAATGTAAGAGAAAATCAATTTTTACTAGTGAGTATATACACAAATCCCATAATGTCTCGGTATTGATATACCATTTCGTGTGTCCAGCAAAATACAGGAGGGTTGTTTTTCTTGATGGAGTAGATGAAGGGATAAAAG
>JAVXPO010000029.1:0-1162 GCA_036644695.1 Akkermansia sp.
ACAACATACAACCCCGACCAACTTACTCATTCAGGCAGACGATTTGCACTGGGGTGTTGGTTGGGGTTACTTTTTTTTGGATTTTTGTCCCGTTTGGCGTTTGCCATTCCAGGTAACAGTCTCTGTCTTGGGGGAGGGTTAGATTTAGGAATTGGCGGACATCTTCGCTTGTTCCCGGGGTTTTACCCCTGCCCCATTCTTTGCCTTGGGTGTCTTTGAGGACGACCTCCACTGGGGTTCTGCTTAATTGATCTTGTCCCTTTTCGCGATGATCGACATAGAGTTTTTGGGTGCGCTCGGGGCTTGGGTGTTTTGCGTACCAATTTTTTGCCAGACGCATGTACCGTTCGGTGACATCGAGTCCGGGGATTTTGGGAGTCTGCTCATCAAAGAGGACGTCGCCATCCGGGGTGAGTTGTCTTGCGTACCAGATGAGGGGGAAATTGTCATTTCCTGTGTCACTCCACGAGCTTGCCATGATATGGTGCTTTTTCTTTTGAATGTCGAGCATCCCTATATTTTCCATGACCCATGGGGTGTTGAAGTCTTTTTCTCCGCATTCAATCATTTGCCATGCGCCATCGCACCATGCCTCGACCCATGTATGATTCCCCATGATGTGACTCCATAAGAGTACGCCGGCAATGCGTGCAGGGATGCCGACGGAGCGCAGGGCATCGACGAGCAAGATGCTTTGCCCGGTGCAAGAGAGCCGCCCTGTTGACATGCTTTCTTTTGGGCTTTGGTTGGGTTTATCTCTCAAAATGGAATAGGAGACTTTGAGGGTTTTTTCAATATTTCCAGCCACGGCTAGCGCGGCCTGGCTCCCCGTGCGACAGTTGGCTACGATAGGGGCGATTTTTTGTGCTAGCTCTGCTCTCCATTCATCTCTCGTTTCATCTAAGACGGCATAGGGCAAGACGTCGTTGCGATAGATTCCCCATGGGACTTTTTTTGCCCATGGGTATATTGCTCTCGTTTTTAATGCCAGCTCAACCTCAGCAGCTACGCGCTCTTGGCTGATGATCCCCTTATCTATCGCTGGCATGTTTGCCATGATAAAGTCGATGCCGTCACGCTTGTATTGCGCCTCGGTGAGGCATCCCTCTGAGGATATATCTGACGAAATATCTGATGAGATGGGAGAAGATATAGGAGATGA
>JAVXPO010000029.1:1262-24237 GCA_036644695.1 Akkermansia sp.
CTGAGGATATATCTGACGAAATATCTGATGAGATGGGAGAAGATATAGGAGATGAAGAGGGGGTGGCGTTATCTTGCCCCCAAGAGACTAAAGCTAAAGATAAAGCGCCCCATGTACCTAAAAAGGACAACAGGACTCCCATCAATAATCCATAAGATAGATGCGTTCTCGTGAGCGACATACTAAGATTACAGAGGGGAGCGTTTTATTCTATCAAGACAAGGGAGAAATAATGTGTCCCAAGGCTTTTTCTAAGGCAAATCCTACAGAGAGGAGTCTGTCCTCACGGAAATGTGGCGCCAGCATTTGGAAGCCAACGGGCAAATCCAGACCATCCTCTTGTGCAAGACCACAGGGCAACGAGATACCCGGGAGCCCAGTCAAATTGGCAGGGATGGTGTAAATGTCAGCCAAGTAGGTTTGCAGGCGATTTTGCGATGAAGCCCCCAATTTTGGTGCTGGTGTCGGTGCTGTAGGTCCTACGACGAGGTCAACTTTATCAAAAGCTTGTGCAAAGTCTTGCGCGACGAGGGCTCGGACTTTTTGGGCGCGGGCATAGTACGCGTCATAATATCCAGAGCTCAAGACGTATGTCCCGAGGATAATGCGACGTTTGACCTCACTGCCAAATCCGAGTTCACGTGTCTTTTCATAGACCTCTACGAGATTTTGAGCGTCCTCTGCCCTGCAACCATATCTGATGCCATCAAAGCGAGAGAGGTTTGATGATGCCTCGGCACAAGCAATGATGTAATAGGTGGCGACTGCCGCCTCGGCATGAGGAAGTGAGATTTCGATAATCTCCGCCCCCAGTGATTCTAATTGGCGCAGAGAGTTCTCAATGCCAGCCGTGACTCCAGGGTGATTGCCTGCACTCCTGTATTCCTTAGGGATGCCGATGCGCAACCCTTTAATATCTTTGCCAATTGCCTGCTCAAAGGCTTCATTAGCGAGCAAGGAGCATGCAGGGGTAGAAGAGGTTGAGTCTTTGGCATCATGTCCGCAGATGGCAGAGAGCATGATCGCGGCATCTTCTACATTGCGAGTAATCGGACCAATTTGATCCAGTGAGGAGGCAAAGGCGACTAGCCCATAGCGAGAGACGCGCCCATAGGTCGGTTTGATGCCCACGACGCCACAATGAGAGGCTGGTTGACGAATCGAGCCCCCCGTATCTGAGCCAAGCGAGGCAAGGGCAGTCCCAGCTGCTACCGAGGCAGCGGCACCACTTGAGGAGCCACCAGGCACTCGCGAGGGAGCATGGGGATTGAGGGTGGGGGTGTATGCCGAGTTCTCACCTGTTGAGCCCATGGCAAATTCATCCATATTCAAGCGTCCGAGAGGGATGCCCCCCGACTCTTTCATCAAACGGATGGCAGTGGCATCATAAGGCGATACATACGAGTCCAATAACCGTGAGGCGCATCGCGTGGGTTGCCCCAAGACGTTGATATTATCTTTGACCGCCACGGGGATACCAGCCAACGGGGATTGAGGATCAACATTTTTCGCAAGCTCAAGGGCAGCTTCACGATCAAATGACAGATAGGCATGTGTGTCTCCATCCGAGCTCTCAATCGCATCGGCTACCTGATTGACTAATTCGGTGGGAGAGACCTCTCCCTTTCGCAAGGCAAGACGCCATTCCGCGAGTGTTCCAGTAATACGTGACATGAGATTTTTAGGCTGATTCGACGACTTTAGGAACGCGAATTTGTCCATTTAATTGCACTGGGGCATTTGCCAAAGCTTCCTCGGTTGTGAATCCAGGCAAAGCGACATCCTCCCTCATCACATCCATGCTAGGCAGGGGGTGATTCATCGGCTCGATGCCAGTGACATCATAGCGCTCTAACTCTGTAACGTAATCAAGAACCTTTTGCAGATCCTCGGTAAACGTCCGCGTTTCCTCTTCTGTCAACTGCATTCGCGACAAATTGGCGATGTAGGCGACATCAATTTGGGGATGACTCATAGAGATGAATTAACTGATAAAAGCGACTAGGTCGAGCATTATGCTTGATCAAATAAGCGGAGTATCCAAAAAACGGAGGCGGCAATTGAGGCAATTAAAAGCAAAAGCAAAACAGAGTTGTCTCTCAATTCTCGTTGAGAATTGCGCACATTACCGCGAGCCACTGCTACCTTGAGCGTCCTATTTTGACGACTCTCACGCACCCGATCTGGGGGGGGCAAGGTATTGCGATCTGGTTGCATCGCCTTGATTTCATTGCTTTTACCCACCAACGCTTCTAGTTCGCTAATGCGAACTAATAAATCTCGAGAGGCACGATCAATTTCTGAAAACTCAGAGGAGGCTTTTTTTCTTTTAGAAAACATAGGTCAATTCAATCAATTAAATTTTTGGGGTTCCCGTTCCACAACTAACGATGAGATAAAGAATCACAAGAAGGATAAAAAGAGGGATATGAAAGGATAAGCCTTGCAAAAACTGAGTGGTAAATTCCTTAAACGTCAGCAAGACGTGTCGAGACTTCTTTGTCCTCGTCAACACTTTGCAATGCTTCATGTGAGAGCAATGCTCCACCGCATCGTCAAAATCTGTTTCGCAATGATCCATCACTTCAGCGGCACGTCCCAATTGCATATCAATGCTATCAGGGGTCCATTCTTCGCAATGAATCCCACCCAAAAATTTGAGATCTTTATGAAAGCCAAGGCGCATGTGATCAAGCTCCATAACCTCTTGATTCATGCTGGCAATCTCTTGCTCCAGACGATCAACCGCATCAGCCATCCGTCGCCCCAGCTCCTCTTGAGACTCAGAGAATTGACTCTTTTTAATCTCAAAATCCTCAATTTTTTTGCGCTCTTCGTCGATTTTTTTCTTTTGGAGTCTTAACTCTTCCAGGTGTCTTTGAGCCTCCTCCATAACATCAGCACCCTCATAAGAGGGACCTGATAGACGACCACTCTCATCAATATTCATCTTCTGATATTGATTCGCTGTTCCTCTGGGATTCATGGCATTATTAGGCATAAGATATCTTGGAGAGAAACTTAACTCTTCTTATTCATTAAGCAAAGTGAAAAATGCGTTTATTCACAATTTTTATCTTGCATTCGACTCAAATCTACATCAATGATCAGATTTTAACGTAAAAATGCATTTTTCTACTCCCCCCCTCTAGGGGCTACGCCTACGTAATTTCTGACCGATTTCATCGAGGGGAAATAAACACCGCTCTCATGGCACCAAAAAGCAGATGACGAGCCGCCGTCTAAATTGAGAGCAGACATCACCTTAAATTTCCCCAATGCACCAGGCACCGCCAGCCATTTTGCCAATTCTGACAGCGTCATGGCTGAGCTCACGGCAAGACACCACTCACCCTTCCCGTTTGTGGCAATAAAAGTACGATAAGAAGAGCGCACATCATTGAGCCCACGAACCGCTTTGCCTCTCTCTACCAAAAACGGTCCTCCTTGGATTGCCGCTATCATCGAGGGGCGATTGCGCATTGATAAATATCCCTTACTACGGCACATCACCAGCTCGCGCCCCGTATCATAAATAACCCCGACTACGGCAAAAGACCCCGTCTCCAGTGGATGAATACGTTTGCCATCCTGAACGACCAAACCTAAGGGAGACCCCTGCGCATCTGCGCCAAAAAAGCCCCCATTAATCCCTGCCACACACGGGCTTTTCCTCATCGCTGCATCGAGCGAACCATATTTTGGCTGTGAAATATCACCCTCATCACGAATCACGAGACCATGCGATTTTGTCGTAAAAAAGTAAGCATTAATTTTATCACGCACAGAGAAAATCCCATCCTTTTTTGAAAAAACCTCATGTTGAGCTTCAGCAATACTCGCAACTCCCAAAAAAAAGCTACATAATAAAAAGAGCAATACCCCCCTGCGAGACAAGACCATTTTCATACAGGATAAACAGGTTGAGCGTTACTCTCCATCAAGATGCCTCCCGAGACGACAGTCCCAGCAGAGACACTCACTCCTGGCCAGACAACACAATTCGTCAAGTGACAATGCTCACCAACATGAGCTTGACGACCAATCACCGAGTATCCATCCACCACAGCAGAGCGAGCAATCGTCGCACTGGGATGAATGCGCAAGCACTCCTGATCAGAATAGCCATTGACTTGTGGTAAAATTTGATGTGCATCGAGATACATCTGAGCCGAGCCCACATCCATCCACATCCCCTCATTGAGCAAAACACCTGCCATCTGTCCCTCACGAATTACCTCTAACCACGACGGAATAATCGAGACGACAGCAGGCTCATCAGAGATCATCGAGATCATCTCTGGCTCCACGCAATAAATACCCGCAAATTGACAGACACCAGGGTCAATCCCCAACCCATGACGAATATCTGTCACCCGACCCGATTCCGAATCAAAACCCACATTCTTAATAGCCCCCTCGCTCCGCAAAGCAAGAGTCACCAGTGCCTCGGATTGTCGATGAGAAGCAATCAATTGCTCCAGCCTCAACGTCGAGAGAATATCCCCATTATGAACGAGCAAGGGGCGATCCCCCTCAATCATCTCTGCAATTTGACGCAATCCACCACCAGAATCCAACAAAACAGGCTCATAACTCAACCGTACCGTACAATCTTCCCACCGACCACTACCAAACAAAGGCGCCCAACAATCAGGTAAATGATGCGTATTGATGATAAAATCACGAATCCCCAACGCACGGCATCGCCGCATCGTATGAATCACTAAAGGCTCTTGAAAAATAGGCATCAAGGGCTTAGGCAATAAATTCGTCATAGGTCGCAAACGAGTCCCCAAGCCAGCCCCTAAAATAAATGCTTGGGTTACTTCATTTCTACTCGCCATGCCCATTGAGTACCAATCAAAGCACACTTATTCAAGTCTCGTTTACGGAATACCCTTTATTAAACCAAAAACAAATCAATCGTGGACAAGTATGACCACGATTGATTCATAGAAGTTAGTGCTTCCGTCTAAACCAGCAGCTGTATTATTTATTTCTACGACGACGCAACAAAAGCCCACCGAGAGCGACAACGCTTAATAGTACAGTAGAAGGCTCAGGAACGCTTTTATCTTTCTGCGTAAGAGTTAAGTAGTTAAGGGCTACACAGTTCTGATCCGTACCCTGCACAGAAAACGTTAGCTTCCCGTCATCACCAACAAATATCGCCTTAAAATCAATGATTGTACCAGGAGTGCCACTATCCGTCCATGAATTAAGATGTTGTGTCTCCCCATTAAGAGTCATTGTTCCTTGCCCTTGAGCAGCGTTAAGTCCACAAAATCCAGAAAGAGAGTATTCGCCAGGATCTAATCCTTTAATAGTCATCGTTAGTGTAGCACCATTACTAATATAGATACTATCTCTCCATGCTGATGCTGGAGCAGAATCTTTTACTGATTGAGGGACATAGCCACTATTGCCACCAGTTTCAGGTAAGGTGACATCAGCTCCAGGACCTATTGATCCATCTCCACTTTTAGAAATAGACAAACAAAGCTTACTAATCTCCCCCGTTGACGTTTTAATATTAATTGTACCATTAGGTGTATCTCCAATCAAAGTTATGCCTGATGATCCATGCCCGCTAAGAGAAACATTATTCCAAGCCCCCTTCTCTGTGCTATTAGTTAAAACACAATCCTCACCTTCACCATTAAAATCAATATTCCAAACAGTTGCGGATGAGGCGGAAGAGATCACCCCTAAACAAAAAATTATTAATAGCGCATATAATAATGTTTTCATATATAATTTCACTGAACAGTTGTAAAAAATATCGGACTAAAAAATTGCTGTCAATAATATTATCTTCTTATTTTTATTGATAGGATCACACCTGTCCTAAATAAAAATCTTGAAAAAGGGTTAGTCTCAAACCTGTGACATTTTTTAGCTTGTAGGAAAGAAATAAGACGGCAATGAAAACGGGGCAGGCGAAAACCTGATGCATCGCCTTCGGTTAACGCAACACGTTCTCCCCCAGGCCTCAGACAACCACAAAAAAACCGTCTCTAGTAAAAGAGACGGTTTTTGTAAAAATAGTTTTGCGATGACCAACTTAGTTGGCTGGCTTGACGTCAGTTGCGTTTTTGCCGATACGACCACGGAGGTAGTTCAGCTTAGCACGACGGACTTTGCCACGAGTGACGACTTCGACTTTAGCGACGCGGGGGGAATGGATTGGGAATACACGTTCGACGCCTTCTCCATAGGAGATTTTACGAACGGTAAAGGCGGCATTGATGCCAGCACCATGTCTTGCAAGAACGATGCCTTGGAAAATCTGGATACGTTCCTTGCCTGCTTCGATAACGCGTGTGTGAACTTTCACGGTATCGCCCACGTTAAATTGCGCTACTTCGGGTTTAAACTGCTCTTGTTCAATCTTGTTGATAATGTTCATCTTACGTTCTCTAGAGGTTGCTGTTATCTTGGAAGGAAAACTTTCGGGAACGAAGTATTGACGAAAAGTTTATAATTTGCAACCCAAATTTAGGTCGCTGTCATATTTCTCTCGTTTTTATCCCGATTTGCGCAATCAAGAATGGGGAGGAGGAGGTATGGGCGATGGCGGTTCGAGTCTATTTTTCCATTCGAGGACGGCTGGTGTCCATGTGGCATCGGGATATCCGCCTTGTAAGGTTTTGAGATGGATGAGGCACTGTTTTTTATCTCCCTTCCTGCGTTGGAGCTCTGCCAGTTGCATGCGCAATCTCATGCGGTCTTTGGTTTTTGTTGAGGAGGCAAGAGCTTTTGAGAAATTCCTCTCGGCAGAGATATTGTCTTTTTCCTGCATGGCGAGGTTCCCTAGTGCCTCGGCAAAGAATAATCTGCTGGCTGGGCGTTGGGTGGCAAGCTCTAGTTGATTTTTCATTTTTTGAGGCTTATCTCCCCATGTTTTCCGAGCGACATGCCAGGCTTGGAAGTATTTATCTTGCTCTGTTTTGATGAGTCTCTCCTTGACCATGGCATCAAAGGGTCTATAGAGCGGATCGCCAAAGACGACATTTTGCCATGACCACACGGAGATACTCATTGCCCCTGCCTCGGCAACGGTGTAGCCCCTCAAGAGGCGATTAAAAAAGGTGTCCAGATGATGACTCGTCCCCAGATAAGGCTCATAGACATTCCCTACCGTGACGATTGCTCCCTTACTTAATAAGGGACCTACCCAACATTGATTGTCAACTCGGACGGTTGATGCACTATAAGAGTGGAGATGGACGGCAACCGCCCCTCGTTTGAAGCGAAAGCTTTTCTCTAAAAAGGGACCATTGACGCCACCTGCATACCAGCCGAAATAAATCCCGATGTTGTCATTCGCTGGATAATTCAAGGGTAAGGTCTCGCCCCATTCGTCAACTGAGAGGGGGATACCAGATTTGGCACCGTCTTGCGCAATGTTATCCATCCACGTATCGCCCTCTGCGTAGGGTCCGCCACGATCGACGAGTAGCCATCCCCATAAGCCCACTTTCTCCACATCGATGGCATCGTACATCATGGAGAGGCATATATCCTTGCTGGGGGCATCAATACGGGTCACGAGGAAATATGGAATGCCAGCTCCGACAAATTCCTCGTCTCTCTGGTAGTAGACATTTTGCACCATTCCCTGCGTGGGGACATCATCAAAGGCGAGCATGGCCAAGTCAGAGTCTACGGCAGAGGCATCCGTAAGGGTCGGGGGTAAGGGCTTTTTTTTGCTTTTGCTTTTTGGGTCATTAGGGGCATTCGGCTCGATGGGGACAGCATCAACCTTCATCGGCATACCACTCATGAGGACTATGGCAAAAATTTTGCGAGCGACCATTGGGTCATTAGCTCGCCCCGTTGCCATCCACCAGCCACGAGAGAGGGCAACATCACGCAATGGCTGACGAATGGTCTCCTCAAATTCTTCTCTCGTGATTGTTTCATTCTCCGAGCAATCCAACGCCACGAGATTTCCTTGAGGGACATTTCTCAATTTGACATAGGTCTCAGCAAGCTCTTTGCCATGAGGTGAGCGAATGTTGTAAACGACCGCAACATGTTCGGGCTTGAGCTCAAACGCTTGTCCTGAGGGAAGGCAGCAAAAGAAGAGGATTGAGGGAAGGATTGCGAAAAAGCAGGAGCACCACATTTCTTTTACTTTGTCATTTTTAGTCGCGCTAATGCAAGCAATAGAACAATCATGAGGCAAAAATGTTCATTTTTTTTCTTTCAAGCTTCACATTCGCCGAAAAGTTGCTTTAATCACTACCAATGCATGGCGGGTCTATGCTATGCAATGACCTCCCATCAAACTCTAAAAGATATGATCCAGCAAATTGACCACATTGGCATCGCTGTAAAAAGCCTCGACGCCGTTATTCCATATTATCGTGATGCGCTCGGTTTGGGCGAGCCCCACATTGAAGAAGTAGCCACCCAAAAAGTACGCGTTGCCATGTTTGACGTTGGTGGCGTGCATGTTGAGCTTTTGGAACCCACCTCGCCAGAAAGCGCTATTGCTAAGGCTATTGAGAAAAAAGGTGAAGGCTTACACCACATTGCATTTAAGACCGACGATGTTGCCGCTCAACTCGACCAAGTTAAAAATGCAGACATCAGACTCATCAACGAATCTGCCGTCCCTGGTGCTCACAACACCCAAGTTGCCTTCCTCCATCCCAAGTCCACATTCAGCGTCTTGACGGAGCTCTGCCAGCACCCTTGCTGCTGCAATAAGTAAACAACCCCAAGATATATCAAGCCTTATGGCCATTGACCCAAAACTGATCGAAGATCTCGAAAAACGCCGCGAAAAAGTCCTTTTAGGCGGCGGACAGGAAAAAATTGACAAACGCCACGCAAAAGGTCTCATGACCGCTCGCGATCGCATGAGCTCCCTCTATGAAGAAGGTTCATTCATGGAGATTGGCATGTACGTGCGTCACGCCTGCCACAACTTTGGACAAGAGAAAAAAGAAATCCCTGGTGACGGTTGTGTCTCTGGTACAGGGCTTGTCAACGGACGCCCCGTTGCCTGCGCTGCCTCTGACTTCACCGTAGAAGGGGGCTCTCTGGGTAATGCTCACGCGATGAAAATTGTGGACGCTCAGAAATACGCCCTCAAGGCAGGTATCCCCATGATCACCGTTAACGATTCGGGCGGTGCTCGCGTCCAAGAAGGCGTCGCCGCCCTCTCGGGATATGGTCAAATCTTTTATAATAACGTCCTTGCCTCTGGTGTCATCCCTCAGATCTCTTTGATTTGTGGTCCTTGCGCTGGTGGTGCCGCTTATTCCCCTGCCCTGATGGATTTCGTCATTATGAAGAAGTCTAATGCAGGTATGTTTATTACGGGACCCGCCGTGATTGAGGCTGTTTTGAATCAGAAATGCACCATGGATGATATCGGCAGTGCCGCCGTCCATGCCACTGTTTCTGGCAACATTCACTTCGTTGCAGAAGACGATCAGCACGCCATTGACATTACCAAGCGCTTGCTCTCCTTCCTCCCTTCCAATAATATGGAGGAACCACCGAACAAACTTGATACCCCTATCAGCATCGATCCTGACCAAGGCATCAATGATGTCATCCCTGATAGCAACAAAATACCTCTCGATACCTACAAGGTCATCGAACGTCTCGTTGATAATAATGACTTTATGGAAGTCCAGCGCGACTTCGCCAAAAACGTCATCATCGGCTTTGCCCGTATCGGTGGCGTCGTGGTGGGTATCATCGCCAACCAGCCTAACTTTAAGGCAGGGTGCCTTGATATTGATGCATCCGACAAGGCTGCTCGCTTCATCCGCTTCTGCAATGCCTTTAACATCTCTTTGGTGACTCTCGTTGACGTACCTGGCTTCCTCCCTGGCATCGGTCAGGAACGTGGTGGCATCATCCGTCACGGTGCTAAATTGTTGTTTGCCTACTCCCAGGCAACTGTACCTAAGATTACGCTCATCATGCGCAAAGCATACGGTGGTGCCTACATCGCCATGTGCAGTAAAGACTTGGGTGCAGACGTCACGCTTGCATGGCCTGGTGCAGAAATCGCCGTTATGGGTGCTGAAGGTGCCGTTAACGTCCTGTATGGTCGCCAGCTCAAAACTGCCGAAAATCCAGAAGAAGAACGCGCGAAACTCCTCGATGACTATCGCGAAAAATTCTACAACCCCTATGTCGCTGCACAAATGGGTCTGGTTACGGAAGTCATCAATCCAAGCGAATCTCGCGCAAAAATCGCCATGGCACTGCGTTCCCTCCTGCACAAGAAGGAAATCCGCCCTGCCAAAAAACATGGCAACATCCCCCTCTAAAATATCATGTTTTGTAACGAAGCAGTTCTATTAGGACTCATGGACAAGCTCCAGTTGGCACTGGATGGTGGCGAATACCAAATTGTTGGCATCCTCGTCGTCATGTTTTGCCTTGGGCTCCTTGCTGTCATCTTGACCTTTACCGCATTTATTGCCGTTAAGATCAATAAGAACAAGCAAGCTAAGCTCGCTGCTGCGAGCCAGGCTAATCAAGCATCCGCTAGCAAAGTAGCCCCCGCATCTGTTGTGGCCGCCCCCCCTGCAACAGCTGGTGCCTTGACTCCCGAACTCGTTGCCGTCATCTCGGCAGCGGTCAGTACAGCCTTGGCTGGTGCTAATCATCGCATCTTAGAAATCAAACAAACCCCTTATTCGGGCTATTCGGTTTCTGGGCGCAATGAAATCTTCACCTCGCACAGCATCCGTCCGACCTTTAGCAAATAATAGGTTTCCCTACAGCTGGGGCGTCCACTCACAAAGGTGATAGCCCCAGCCCTTTTAACTCAAAATAAGCCCCAATCATTGGGCAACAAACATTTAATATTAAAAAACAATTATGAAAAAACTCCGTATCACCGTAGATGGCAAAGCATTCGATGTCAGTGTAGAAATCCTCGACTCGACTTGCTGCAATAGCTCACCTGTTGCTCCCGTCGCCTCTGCCCCTGTCGCCGCCTCCGCCCCTGTCGTTGCAGCCCCTGCTCCAGCAGTTGCTGCCCCCGTCGCCGCTGGCGCAGGTGATGTCCTCAGCCCCTTAGCTGGTAAAGTCGTCTCTCTTGATGCAGCCGTTGGCTCAACAGTCAAGGCTGGCGATCAGCTCATCACGCTCGAAGCCATGAAGATGAATACCAACATCTATGCTCCTTGCGCTGGTACAGTTGCTGGATTCAAGGTTACCCCTGGCGACTCCGTCCAGGAAGGTCAAATTTTGGCCACCATCGCCTAAGAACGCTCTCTATTTGATAAAAATCCCTGTGTCTACTAAAAGATCAGGAACTTATATATTATGCTAGACTCAATCTTAAACTTCCTACAAGGGATGGGCGTCTTTGCTCTCACATGGCAAATGCTTGTCATGTGGGTCGTCGCCATCGTCCTGTTGTGGCTGGGAGTTGCCAAGCAATTTGAACCACTCTTGTTGGTTCCCATTGCTTTCGGTGCCCTCATTGCCAACATTCCCGATAACGGAATGTTGATCACCAAGGTCAACAAAGAAATCGTTTCCGTTGAAAATGGCAAAGCCACCAAGACGCAATTCGTCGATGTTGGCTTCATCACCGTCGATATTGCCCCAATCGTCAGCCCTGCTCAGTCCACAAAACAAGCATCGTTGAATGTCGAGGAACAAGCCAAATATGATGCCGCCTCTGCCAAACCAATGGTAGCGACCCCCGTCATGAAAGATGGCAAGCCCGTCTCTGGTCAATATAACCTCGAAGGTCAAAAAGCCTCTAAATTCATGATTGCCTCCTTCCATGGTGGTCTCTATGACTGGTTGGGGCTAGGCATCAAGGCAGAAATCTTCCCTCCCATCATCTTTTTGGGGGTAGGGGCATTGACTGACTTTGGACCACTCTTGGCAGCTCCTCGTACCCTCTTATTGGGTGCGGCTGCACAGATTGGCGTAGCTGCGACCTTCTTCATGGCATTATTCATGGGCTTTACCCGAGGTGAGGCTGCCTCAATTGGCATCATCGGTGGTGCAGATGGACCTACCTCCATCTTCCTCACGATGAAATTAGCCCCCCATCTCCTCGGTGCTATTGCCGTTGCCGCCTACACCTACATGGCTCTCGTGCCGCTAATCCAGCCACCTGTCATGAAGTTATTAACGACGCACAAAGAACGTCGCATCCGCATGAGTAAACTGCGAGAAGTCAGCAAGGGGGAAAAGCTCTTCTTTGCCGTCCTTGTCACCATTGTCACCATCTTGCTCATCCCCGATGCATCGCCCTTGATTGGCATGCTCATGCTGGGCAACTTTATGCGTGAATGTAAGGTCACAGAGCGTCTCGTCCTCGCCTCACAGAATGAAATCATCAACATCGTCACCATCTTCTTGGGGACGGCAGTTGGTCTAACCATGCAAGGGGAACGCTTCCTCTTACCTCAGACAGGTCTCATCATCCTCTTGGGCATTGTCGCCTTCGTCGTCGCTACGGCATCGGGCGTCATTGCCGCCAAGATTATGAACCTCATCTGGCGTAAAAATCCGGTCAACCCACTCATCGGCTCCGCTGGTGTGTCGGCTGTCCCAATGGCTGCTCGCGTCTCGCACGTCGTCGGCCAAAAAGAAGACCCCAGCAACTACCTACTCATGCATGCCATGGGTCCTAACGTTGCAGGCGTGATTGGTACAGCAGTCATTGCTGGCTATTACATCGCCACTCGATAAACAAATATTACCAATTTATTTGCCTTAGCCTCGGCTCCCTCATGTACACTTCATCCTCTAGCCCCAGTTCCGAACCCAAGGTTCATGAACAAGGCAGATGGAAGATTTATGAGTGGGTCGAGGCTTCTTCGACGAATGACTTGGCGCGTGTGCTCCCACCTTGGAGCATCGCTCGTTGCACCCTCCAACACTCGGGAAGAGGACGCTTTAATCGAGAATGGTTCGGTGCTGAGGGGGGGCTCTGGTGCTCCTTCACCGTCCCCTTACCAACTACACCAGCACCTACACCTGCCTCATCAGCTAACTCACCCCATCCCGTCAATTGGGGGCATTTACCCCTCCTCGCAGGACTTGCTCTCTTAGATATGCTTGCCATACATGGCATCTCTATCGCTCGCTTGAGATGGCCTAACGACCTACTCATTGGCAAATCCAAACTCGCAGGCATCCTCGTCGAACGCCCCTCGCAAGACATGGCAATCATCGGCATTGGCATCAATATAACCAATGACATCGCCAGCCTCTCAGGTAAAGTAAAAGATACCCCGGCACGCATCGCCGACATCATCTCACCCTGCCCGAGTCTCAGAGACATCATGTATTCCTTATCAAAGTGCATCGCCCTGCGCTACGACCAATTCTCAACTGGTGGACTTGCCGCCATTGCCACCGACCTAGAAAAAGCTTGGCTCGAATGGCTCTCAGTCACCATATTCACCGACGATGAAACCATCCAGGGCGTCTTCCACGGCATCAATGATGACGGCTCACCCATCCTCACCCTCCCCGACGGTACCCGACGTATCGTCACCGCACACACGATCAATCGATTGATCGAAAACTAACCTTTCTCTGATTTTTCTGAGAAATCTCCATATTACAAAATACAACATCATGAAGTACAAAACATTAACCCCTGAAGAAGCAGCAGCACTCATTGAGAACAATGAGAACATCGGTCTAAGCGGCTTTACCGCCGCAGGCGTCCCTAAAGCCACCACACGCGCCATCGCCGCCAAGGCAGAGGCCCTCCACGCCGAAGGCAAACCATTCAAAGTCAACATCTTCTCTGGTGCCTCAACGAGCGCATCTACAGATGGTGCCCTAGCCAAAGCAAACGCACTTGGTCGCCGCACCCCGTATCAATCCTCACCTGACCTTCGTAAAAGAATCAACTCTGGCGATACGGAATACAATGACATGCACCTCTCCCACACGGCTATGTACATGCGCTACGGACACATCCCAGCTGTCAAAACCGCCATCATCGAAGCCGCTGAAATCACCCCAGAAGGTGAGATCACCCTCACGACAGCTGCTGGCAACTCGCCCACCTACTGCAAACTTGCTGATCGGATCATCATCGAACTAAATGCCTACCATCCCAAGGAGCTCAAAGGCATGCACGACATCTACCTGCCAGCTGATCCCCCCAACCGCCAGCCCATCCCCTTGACCAGCCCATCTCACCGCATCGGTGACTTGACCCTCAAAGTCGATCCAGCCAAAATCGTCGGTATCGTCTACACCAACGAACCTGATGGCATTGGAGCCTTCAAACCTAGCGATCCTGTCACCGATAAAATCGGCGAAAATGTCGCTGCCTTCCTATCCGAAGAATTCAAAGCAGGACGCATCCCCTCCTCCTTCCTCCCCATCCAATCAGGGGTCGGCAACATCGCCAACGCCGTCCTGGGCGCACTTGGTCGTGACCAGAGCATCCCTCCCTTCCAAATGTTCACAGAAGTCATCCAGGACTCCGTCATCGCCCTCATGAAAACAGGACGTTGCACCTTTGCTGGTGGTTGCTCACTTACCGTCTCTGACGGCATGCTCAGCGACATGTACAAAAATCTCGACTTCTACAAATCCCGCATCATCCTGCGCCCTCAAGAAATCTCAAACAATCCAGAATGCGTCCGTCGCCTGGGATTAATCTGCATCAACACCGCAATTGAGGTAGACCTCTTTGGTCAAGTCAACTCGACACACTTCTTTGGCAAACAAATGATGAACGGCATTGGTGGCTCTGGTGACTTTGCTCGCAATGGCTACCTCACCATCTTCACCTGCCCATCCGTGGCTAAAAAAGGTGCCATCTCCTCCATCGTCCCCATGGTCTCTCACCACGACCACACAGAGCACGACGTTGACATCATCGTCACCGAACAAGGTGTGGCTGACCTCCGTGGCAAAAGCCCCAGAGAACGCGCCAATGAACTCATTGAAAAATGCGTTCACCCCGACTACCAACAAGCCTTACGCGATTACCTCGCCTTGACCCCAGTCGGACACACTCCTCATTGCCTCGCCAAAGCCTTTGAAATGCACACCAAGTTCACAGAAACGGGCGACATGCACAATGCAGACTTTACCCCTGCACCACAACCGCAGGCATAAGCACAGGTATCAACCCCTGATGCACTAACCCGACACAGGGGATATTGATCCAATTGGATTAATATCCCCTGTTCTTTCTTAAGCGAGCCCCCACTTATCCCATACCAATAACCCAACCCCACAAGCGCCCCTAATATGAATGCCGACACCCTCATCTACCCCTTTGTTAAACGGATAATCAGCATCCTTGCCTGGATCGTGACCCTCTGCTCAATTTATTCCTTCCTAATCCATAGCTCGCTCGCCCTCACCCTCACCCATATTATCCAGAGTAACTGGCTCAACACAACCGCACTAACTGGCTTCATCTCTGCTCAAATGATAACCGCCATCTGCCTGCTGATTTTGGCACCGTGGTGTACCTACACCCTCCTCTCGGGACAGGGGCACCCCCTCTTGAGACTCTTAAGTCTATTCTCATTCCTACTCATCCCTGTAGGACTCTTCATGACTGGGATCAACTCGCCGATTAGCGTCTTTTTCTCCTATTGGTGGTTCATCATCACGGGCAATCCCCCCAGTGACATAAGCCCAGAACTCATGCAACTCTTCTTTGCTCGCATCGACGGCATCAGCATGGCACAACTCCTCTATGTCTGCATCCTCATCATTGGGGCATGGATTCGCATCGCACCAGGCAAAACAAAAACACTTCTCTTACTACTAGGTATCTCTGGCATCATCTCCTCCTCTCTCCCCGTCATCACCCCCTTACTCATGGACATCCATCCATCTGTAGCTTACATCATCGTCACCCTCGGACTCATCGCCCCTCTCCTCTTCTGGGCAAGCTGTGCCTTCCTCGCCTACACACTCGCGACAAACGCACCAAAAATTGCCAGCGTCCCTCAAAAAGAAATTTGGGAATTCCCAACAAAAAATATTTAACATCAACGACTTGTCAAACAAGTATGACACATTTTGAAAAGAATCTCCCCATAGACCAATTCCATGGTTGACGAATTTCATTCTATCGGGTAATCTACGCCCCACAACTTTGACAAATGGAGCGGTGGCTGAGAGGCCGAAGGCACTCCTTTGCTAAAGGAGCGAACCTATCAAACGGGTTCCGTGGGTTCGAATCCCACCCGCTCCGCCACTTTGTCATTGCGTATAATGCAGGAAACGCTTGTTTTTCAAGGATTTCATACCTTGCATACCGCTTATTACACAGTCAGTATCATTACGATTCTATTACGACTGCCATTATAACTGGGCGATATGAAAAACATGGGGCAACCCCAAAATCGGAGGGAAGATGTTTTTATAGAATTTTATACTACTTTCATCTCTTATGTACTATAAAAAAGAGTAAGGAGGATACTGCCCCGGCTCTGCGTCAGATTTCGCAAAAAATCACCACCCAACATCAAATAACGAGGGTTGCCCCAGCAGTGCTGGAGCAACCCTCATTTTAATATTAATGAACCTCACTTATCGTTGCTTAAAACGATAGAGCGAATGCATTATCTGCATGCGTTTTAAGCTTAATCTCATCGATGATCGTATCAGAAACAGGCTGATTCAAGCGAAGAACGGCAAGAGATGTCTCTGTATTGTGGTCTCGTGGAGCAGCAATATTATCGATATTGATCTGCGCATCAGCTAAAACAGCGGCGATTTGAGCAATTACACCAGGTCTATCCTTATAATTCACAAATAATAAATGCCCACTAAGACCAAAATACAAGCCCTCAAAATCAGCAAATCGAGAAATCATCGGCAAGCCATCAGTAATCGTCCCCCGGAGACTCAAGGAATCCATCTTCTTACCATCCTCGGTAATTAAATCAATCGTCATCGAGTTTCCATAAGATTTTTGCTCCATTGGCTCACGTTCAATAATCGTAATTCCTTGTTGTTGGAGTGCTTTTGAGGCATCTGATGGCATCATCCCCTTATCAAAACTAGGGGAAAGACCAGCCAAAATCGGAGCCCAAAACCATTTACCAAAACGATTTAGATCGCCATAAAACGTGCAATCAATTTGTCGGATAGGCTTACCACAAACGGCATAACGAGCAACAGAGGCTAACATCCAAGCCAAACGTTGATATGAGGGATTTAATCCATCAGGAGTTCCCTTATTCACAACACAAGATGAAATCCCCTGCTCAAAATAAGCAACAGCCTGTTCAGCAGCACGACGGGCAGCTGTTAAATTAGCCTCAATCGTACTAGCGCCCAAGTGAGGCATCATCAATGCGGCAATATCTGCAACTTCTTTTGCACCTGCTTTATCTTCAGGATAAACATCCGTCACATATTGGATATTTTTGCCAGCCTTGCGTGCAGCGCGGACAGCATCCTCACTCACAACACCATAGCGAGCACAATTCACCAATACAGCATTGGGTTTCATCAAGTTAATCAATGAGGTATCAATCATATTCTTGGTATCAGGCCCCCCCGGGACATGCACCGTTACCACATCTGATTTTGAAAAAATCTCGTCGAGAGAAGAGGGCTCAATACCCAATTCGCGTGCCTTGACAGGAGCCAAAACTGGATCATATCCCAAAACATTAGGTTCAAATCCCTGCATCCTCTTGGCAACAAGACGACCAATATTGCCTAACCCGACAATACCTACAGTCTTGCCCGTCAACTCAGTTCCCATCAGATTTTTCTTTTCCCAGCCACCTTCTCGCGTCGTATTATCCCCCGTCACCACATGACGGTAATTGGCAAGAATCAACGTAATAACCTCTTCGGCGACCGCATTGGCATTGGCTCCTGGAGTATTCATCACATCAACACCACGTTTACGAGCATAGGCAATATCAATCGTATCAAAGCCAGCGCCAGCACGCACCACAAGCTTCAGATTAGGGAACGCATCAATCACCTCTTGTGTCACCTTTTCACTACGGACAATCAGGCAAATAGCATCGGAATGTTTAACCGCCTGATCCATCAAAGGGGCATCCGCATCTTGGACAACAGTATAGCCTGCTTTTTGTAGTAAATTAGCCGCAAGGGACTGCAATTTAGTAGGAATGAGTATCTTTTTCATCATAAAAATTTATCTTAAATTCAACAATTATTGTTCTATGGTGTGGACAAATAATCCACTGCGTAATTTGGGTTCAAACCAAGTCGATTTCGGGGGCATAATCTGCCCCGCATCCGCCACGCGGAATAAATCAGCCATCGTCACAGGATAAAGAGAAAACGCCAGCTTCATCTCATCCTTGCATCGACGCTCCAACTCACCTAAGCCTCTAATGCCCCCGACAAAGTCAATCCGCGTACTTGTCCGTGGATCATCAATGCCAAGCAAGGGTTGTAAGACGAGACTTTGTAAAATGGCGCAATCTAAACTCTCAATGGCATCAGACTCATTATAAGAGCCAGCTTTTACAGTGAGAGAATACCAATGAGCATCTAAAAACATACCAAACTCGTGTTTGCTGCGAGGAGAATAACCACCTCCTGCCTTCACCAATTTGACATCAAAATGCTCGCCAAGCTTCTCTAAAAATGAAGCTGAGCTCATCCCGTTTAAATCACGAATAACGCGATTATAATCCATGATAAATAAATCCTCATCACAGAAAATAACAGCCATCAAATAATTAAACTCTTCCTCCCCCGTAAAATCAGGATGAGCCTCACGCCTCATTTTTGAGACCGCTGCACTCGATGCCGTACGATGATGCCCATCAGCAATATAAAGAGCATCCACTCGCTCAAATCCAGTATGGATGCGATCAATGACATTATCATCATCGACAGGCCACAGAATATGCGTCACCCCATCGTCTGTCTTAAACTCATACGTCGGCTGATGAAATTTAATCCACTCGTTAATCTCATGAGAAATACCCTCATCCTTACGATAAGCGAGGAAAACGGGTTCCGTCTGGGCAGAGCAAGCATCAAAATGGCAAATGCGATCAAGCTCCTTCTCACGACGAGTCAACTCATGACGCTTCACCGTCCCATTCAAATACTCATCGACCGAGGCACAGGCGACAATACCCGTTTGCACGCGCCCCCACATCATCTGACGGTAAATATAAAAACAGGGCTTGGTATCACGGACGAGAATACCTGCCTTCTCAAATTTCATTAAATTTTCACGAGCCTTGGCGTATGCCTCTGGCTCATGAATCATCGATTCATCCTGCAAATCAATATCTGCGCGACAAATATGAAGGAACGATGTGGGATGACCGCTAGCCATTTCCTTGGCTTCGCGATGATTCATCACATCATAAGGTAAACTTGAGACCTGCTCGGCATAGGTCACCAGAGGTCTCAACGCTGCAAATGGACGGACAGTTGCCATGGTGGGAACAATTAGAGCTTCAAAATATCAATGATATTATTCGTCACTTCGCGCATATCATCCATTGTCAACTCACCCATATGAGCAATACGGAATGTTTTGTCCTTCAATGAACCATATCCATTGCCAATTTGATTACCGCGCTCGCCAAGAGCCTTATTCAAATCGCCAACATTAATGTCGCGTGTATTATTAATCACGGTTAATGTATTAGAAAGATATTTGCGATTGGGGAAAACAGAGAAATATTCATCCGCCCAAGCACGCATAAACTGCGCCATCTCAAGATGACGTGCCCAACGATTCTCAACCCCCTCAGCCATAATGCGATCAAGTTGATAATCCATCGCATACATCAAAGGTAAACAAGGAGTCGAGGGATATTGATAATCCTTCTTTTGAATCACATCGTAAATTTCCTTTAAATCAAAATAAAGTCCGCGATGCTCAACGTGAGACGTACGTTCATATGCCTTTTGAGAAAACGTACAGGCAGCCATCCCTGGTGGGAGAGCCAATGCCTTTTGAGTCGAAGTTACTAAAATATCAATCCCGAGCTTATCCGTCTCAATCTTCGTCCCAGCAGCAGAGCTAACCGCATCGACACACCACACAACATCAGGATACTTTTTCATCACTTCAGCAATCTCTTCAACTGGATTCATAATCCCCGTTGCCGTTTCATTATGAGTCACGCAAATAACATCATATTGACCAGTTGCCAACGCTTTATCGACCATCTCTGGAGTCGTAGCTTGCCCAAGCTCACTCTTAATCACATCAGCTGGCACACCATTGGCAACTGCCATCTTATACCAACGATCACCAAAAGCACCAACGGAAAACATCGCTGCCTTTTTCGCCGTACAAGAGCGCACTGCTCCCTCCATTAAGCCACTTCCCGATGAGGTCGAGAGGAGAATCTCCTCTTTTGTACAAAAAACTTTACGCAGCTTGTCAGAAATACCACGTTGAAGATCAGAGGCAACCTTAGAACGATGCCCAATCATAGGCCCACCAAGGTGAGCTAACACATCTTCCGCTACTTCTGTAGGACCAGGGATATAAAGTTTTTTTCTCATTTGAAAATTATTTAGAATAAGTCCGAGTAATTTATCACCCATCCAACAATCTACCGATGTCAAAGACTGTCATCTTCTTGGCAAAAAATTATTTACAGGAATTCATCCTGTAGGATAATATTCTATCCTTACAATAAAAACAATGATAGGTTTCACAAGGTACTTAAGTATACCTATCAACTATACGCATTATCCAATGTTAACACAACAAAAACCCACTCACGTTGACCATCTTGCATGGGTCGATTTTTTAAGAATACTCGCATGCTTCCTCGTCGTTTTTGCCCACTGTTGTGACCCATTCGTCGGTAAATTTGATAACAACGTGAGTGAATTCCTCTCGGGTGCCTATTGGGGGAGCCTCGTACGTCCCTGCGTACCCCTATTCGTCATGATCTCGGGCGTCCTCCTCCTCCCCGTCACCATGGACACGGGCGCCTTCTATACCAAACGGCTAAAAAGAATCATCATCCCACTCATCATCTGGTCAATCCTTCTCCCCCTCCTCTACTTTGGTTACTTTGCCACAGGGATAGAAACCATCAACGCCAACATCATCCCAGCCAACTACACTTGGGCATCTACCCTCGACAAACTCTATCTCTTCATCTTTAACTTTAACTACGACACCACACCACTCTGGTATCTCTACATGCTCGTTGGCATCTACCTCTTCATCCCCATCATTGGAGCATGGATGAAACAAGCCAGCAAAAAAGACATCAAACTCTTCCTCTTCATCTGGGGCATCAGCATGGTACTCCCCTACATCAAAATGCTCGCGCCAACACTTGGATACCCAGGCAATTATGGGAATATGGGGCTCCTCGGTGTTTGCGACTGGAACCCCTATGGCACATTTTACTACTTCTCTGGCTTTTTAGGCTACATCGTTTTAGCTCATTATCTGGTCAGATTTCCGCTCAATTGGAGCTGGGGCAAAACACTTGCCCTCACCGTCCCGCTTTTCCTTGTTGGTTACGCCATCACTGCCGAGGGCTTCATCCTGACGCAAAAATATTATCCTGGGCAATATGCCAATCTTGAGATCATTTGGTACTTCTCTGGCATCAACGTCTTTATGATGACTTTCTCCGCCTTTGTCCTCATTCAAAAAATCCGCTTTGCTCCCTCAAAAATCCTCAATAAAATTGCGGGGCTCACCTTCGGCATTTACCTCTGCCACTTCTTCCTCGTACAAGTAGGATACGATTTCATTTACACGCATATTCAACTCCCCCCCTACTTACAAATCCCACTCATTGCCTGCATCGCCTTCATCGCATCACTCCTCATCACATGGCTCTTAAGCCTCACACGGTGGACGAGAAAAAGCGTCATGTAAGCCTCGCCTGACAAATCACCCCATAAAAAAGGAACTCCAATTGGAGTTCCTTTTTTATTTCATCTGATTGAGGGAAGCCCTCGATACAGACCTGATTTAGCGAGTCGCATCATTGTGATCTAAAACGATCAGTTCACCATTCAACGAACAGGCAAGGGAGAGCCCCTTATCAATAGCTTTGCTCAACGCATTAGCAGTATACCGATTTGACGGCTCATTTGACACACGTACTCCCCAACTGCCATTGCAGGGAATCACGTAAATATTAACGTTTTTCATTTTCATTTTTCTTCTTCTTATGTTGAGGATACAGTTCTACATTCGTGCGTCTTTTACAACAAACCTACCTCTTACAACAAAAAGGTTAGCTTTTGAGAAAATACCGACAACTTGTCGTTCGTCCATCAGGGATTAGTTTAATCCCACCCCGTTCTCTTCATCGAAGAAGAACTTGGTTTTCCATACGCTCCGCAGTGAATCCATCCACGAACCCGATGTATAGCCGACAAAAGCAACGACGTCAATAACTTTTATTGTCTTAATGACAGAATAAAATATTTTCCAATTGAATCGACAATTATTAACGAATGAACCTTATTTCTTGTAATCAGAGCTCAAAACAGCTAGGGAAAAGCGGTAACAAATTTAGAGGAAAGTAGAGACATGATTTCAGAGGCGACACAAAGAAATTGGAAAAAATTAAATATTCAGACAACACAAGGAAAACTTACATCAAGAGCAAATAAAAAGCTTTCTCAACGAAATTTTATTCCAACTGAATACATAAGCCATCCTGAAAATTTAGGATTTATTCAGAATTTATTGAATCTTTCTCATCAAAATAAATGGGAGCTCAACAATATTTTGTTATCTTTAGCCATCAACATGCTCACAAAATCATGTATCATCTCTAAAAAACATGTACAACAAGTTTTAGAGGAATATCAATTCGCTCATCTTCCTGAAATTTGCGCGATGCACATCCCTGAAGATGAGATTGATCTCTTAGGCTTAGTCTATCAAAGCCTAAAAAAAGAAGGGGACAAAAATAGAGGTGGCTCTTATTATACGCCACCGCCCATCGTCCAAGAAATGGTATCTGATTGTGATTTAACGCCTCATCAGATTGTGTTAGATCCCTGCTGTGGAAGTGGC
>JAVXPO010000030.1:0-17393 GCA_036644695.1 Akkermansia sp.
CTCTCGGTGGGCTTTTGTTACGTCGTCGTAGAAATAAATAGTATATCCCGTCCTAAAAAAGCGTTACAAGTTAGATGTAAGATTCTTTACTGAATTTACAGAAAGAACTTTACACCCACATTTATGGTAATGGGTGAACAATCCCTTTCATAAACCACCAGACTCTTTTGTCATACTGGAGCAGGGGGGCTTCTTTAGAAATTCACACTTGTTCGACCCTGAATATAACTATTCATCAAGACAAAAAAGCTGCTTTGCGTTGGAGCAAAGCAGCTTTTTAAAAGTGGGGTGGAAGACGGGGTTCGAACCCGCGACAACCGGAATCACAATCCGGGGCTCTACCGCTGAACTACTTCCACCATGTTGTAGCACTATGGTACCGACGGTGGGACTCGAACCCACACACTTTCGTACTCGATTTTGAGTCGAGCGCGTCTACCATTCCGCCACGTCGGCACTTGGAGTGCGGGGATGAATAAACAAGATGTGGAGATAAATGTCAACATAAATAATTAAGAGAAATGAAAAAATGGTGTGAAAATGACATGAAGTGACAATATTATTTTGTCTTACGCGAGTTGCCCCTTGACTAGAGGGGGTGAATCGTAGTCCCATTGAGCGCAGATAACATGACGATACCCACTTTACTCCAACAAAAATTGACGAATGCTTTAATCCAGGTTTTGGGAGCGACACTCCCAAAAGATTTTAAAGGGTTGGTGACACCCTCAGCAGATTTACGTTTTGGCGATTATCAATCCAATGCCGCGATGATGCTTGCCAAGCGTGTGAAGACGAATCCTCGTGCCTTGGCGCAGCAGGTGGTTGATGCTATTGGCAATGACGATGTGTGCTCTATGGAGATTGCAGGACCTGGCTTTATTAACTTCCGTATCAATCCTGGCTTTTTTGCCGTAGGTGTTGGCGAGATGTTGGGCGATGCTCGTTTGGGGGTTCCTTTTACTGAGTCGCCTAAGTCGATTGTGATTGATTTCTCTGCGCCTAATGTTGCCAAGCCGATGCATGTTGGGCATATTCGCTCGACGATTATTGGCGATTCACTTGCGCGTGTGGCTCGTTTTGTTGGTCATAAGGTGATTACAGATAATCATATTGGCGATTGGGGGACGCAATTTGGGATGATTCTTTGGGGGTGGAAAAATATTCTTGATATGTCCTCTCTTGAGCAAAATCCCATTGATGAGTTGTTGCGTGTGTATAAGGATGTGAATGTCCAATGTAAGGAGAATCCCGATTTGTTGCCGATTTGCAAGGCAGAGCTTGTGAAGTTACAGGGTGGAGATGAAGAGAATTTGGGGATTTGGAAGCGTTGCGTTGATGTGTCAAAGTCGGGCTTGCAAAAGATTTACGATCGTCTCGATATCCATTTTGATTTTTGGTTAGGTGAGAGTCATTATAATGATGCGCTGGCGCCTCTCGTGGATGAGATGATTGATAAGGGGATGGCTCGTGAGAGTGAAGGGGCTATTTGTGTGTTTTCTGATGGTTCATTACCTGCTCAAGAGGATCCCTTCCTGGTGCAGGAGAAGGGCGAATGGAGGGCAAATCCCTGTATTGTCCGTAAGGCTGATGGGGGCTTTTTGTATGCTACGACAGATTTGGCGACGCTGGACTTTCGCACGAAGAATTGGGATGCAGATTCGATTTGGTATGTGGTTGGGGCACCCCAGTCATTGCATTTCCGCCAAATTTTTGATGTGGAGCGCAGACGTGGTGTGACGGGTGACTTTCGTCATATTGCCTTTGGCTCCATTTTAGGAGATGATCGTCGTCCGTTTAAGACGCGGTCGGGCGAGACGGTTTCGTTGCAAGATGTGTTGGATGAGGCGGTTGAGCGTGCAGGCAAGGTTGTCGAGGAGAAGAGTCCAGATATGCCACAAGAGGAAAAGGCTCGTGTGGCGTCTATCGTTGGGATTGGTGCAGTCAAATTTGCCGAGTTGTCTCAAAATCGCATGACGGATTATGTTTTTAATTGGGATAAGATGTTGGCATTGCAGGGAGATACCGCTCCGTATCTTCAAAACTCTTATGTTCGTGTTAAGTCTATTTTTCGCAAGGTCGAGGGTGAGGCTCAAGATTGGTCATTGCCTTTGGTTTTGAGCGATGATGCCGAGATTCATTTGTCTAGGCTTTTGGTGCGTTATGGCGAGGTGGTGCCTTTGGTGCTGGATGATTGCCGTCCTAATATACTGGCGTCATATATTTTTGACCTTGCCCGAGCATTTCATTCTTTTTACGAGGCGTGTCCTGTGTTAAAGTCAGCAGGTGATGTGAGGCGTTCTCGTCTTGCCTTATGTGAGTTGACCTCTCGTGTGCTGAAGCATGGTTTGGGTTTGATGGGGATTGATGTGCCAGATCGGATGTGAGTTGATGAAAAAGATTGTATGGATTTGTGCTAGAGTCTTGAGCTGTTGGGTGAGCGTGTTTTTTGGGGTTGGCGTTTTAACGACTGCTTTAGCTCAAGAAGCGTCTCAGACAGAGGCACTCTCACTTGGAACGAAACCAACCCTGTTTCGTCCAGATGCAGGATTGCAGATGCTTATTGCCACAAAGAGTGGTGAGGCTCAGGCTCATGTGACTCAGGGATTGGCGTATTTATTGACCTTTTGGGATGAGGTCGCTTATCGCGAGTTTAAGAGGGCTGTCGAGTTAGATTCCGATTGTTTGATGGCTCATTGGGGCTTGGCGTTGAGCACCATTACTCCGTTTGATGAGCGAGAGGAGGAGAAAGTTAATTCTTTGCGTCGTTTGCAGGATATTGTAAAAACGCAAGAATTGACTAATCGAGAAGTCGCGTATGCAGAGACAATGTTGACGTTGCTTAAAGAGGGACCTCATGCAACGGGAGAGGCATTTGCCAAAATTGCCGAGCAGTGGCGATCGGATGAGATGGCAACTTTGTTTGCCGTGTTATTTTATCGCGATGGCTTCTCCGAGCACGGCGATCCAAAGCCAGGGCAAGTGAAGGCACGGGAGATGTTGGATGAATTGATTGCGAAAAACCCCTCATTATTTGCCGCTTGTTTTTTGAGGTCGTTGATTGAAGAGACTAATCCTGATGTGGATGCAAAAACGGTTGAGCAAGCACGTTATGTGGTTGGGTTGGCTCCAGAATATGCTCCAGCTCAATTATTATTGGGGCATTTTTTGTTTCGGACTGGTGAGTATGAGCAGGCGGAGAAGTGTTTCACGAGAGCTGCTGAATTGTATAATCAATGGGCGATTTGCGAAGGAATCAAGATGGCAGATAATGAAGGTTATTTCAGAGCTCTCGTGTATCGAGCTACCTCTGAATGGTGCCGAGGAGATGAAGCAAAAGCAAAAAAGACAGCTCGTGATTTAGCGTTGCTACCTGTGGATACCAAACGTCCTAAGTCGAAGGGGACCTTGATTCAATTATGGGAGGTGCGTTCTCTGCCCTTGAGATTGACGGTGAGCGAGTACCCATGCCCCTCACGCAAAGATTTTGAGAAAGTGAAGCCTCAAGACTTAGCTTTAGCAAAATCAGAGTTAAGTCACGTGATGCTTGCTCTAGCGATGGAGTTTGCCAGTTCGCGTCTTGCCTTCTCAGCTAAGGATGTATCAGCAATGGGGCAATTGCTAACCAATGTTGATAAAATTGCGGCAGTGTTACTCCCTGCGGGGCCTCAGGCAGAGAAGTCGTCTTGCCTCTCTTATTGGATGAGGAGTTTATGGATGGCAGATCGCATGATTTTAGAGGGGAAGGCGATGCTTTATCCCGATTCGGCAACATTATGGCTCAAGAATGCCGTGGATTCTCAAAAATGTGCATCATTGCTTTTGCCTCCTATTTTACCCTATCCCGCCGAGTGGACATTGGCTCGACATTATCTTTCGCAGGGAGATGCTGTCGCCTGTATTGGGGCTTGTGAGCAGGGATTGAAACGCTTCCCTAATCATGCAAGTCTCTTAAAAACGAAGAAAATCGCTCAAGATTCCCTTTCTAATAAAAAAACTGACACCAAGCCTAAGTTAAAGGGTTGTCGTCGCAATAAATAACGTTTATTAATATCCAATCATATGAATCATCCTTTTCTTAATCCTACCTACCTCGTTTCTTGGTCAACGCTTACCCCCGACGCAGTCAAAGGGGATTTAGAGCAAGCTATCGCAGAGGCTCAAGCTAATATTGATGCTATTTGTGATTTATCACAAGAGGCTTTGAGCTACGAACGTACTTTTGGTGCCTTAGAGTCTGCAAGTGACTCTTTGAATCTGGGGTGGGGGCGTTTGATGCACCTTGATTCTGTCATGGATGATGCGCCACAGCGTGATGCCATTGCAGAGATGATGCCTGCTGTCGTTTCTTTCTCCTCCTCCGTTCCCTTGAATTCTCAATTGTGGGAGGTGCTCAAATCTGCTGCAAAATGTCCATGGGTACAAGAGCTGAGTCCTGCTAAGCGTCGTTTTATCCAAGAAACGATGGCGGACTTTAAGGAGAGTGGGGCTGATTTGAGTGAGGAACAAAAAGAACGTTTTGCCGAGATTGAGTCAGAGCTGTCGTTGTTGACAAAAAAATTTGCTGAGAATGTTTTGGACTCTACCAATGCGTGGGAATTGATTGTGACGGATGAGTCTGAATTGTCGGGCTTGCCCGAGTCATGTCGAGATGCTGCTCGTCAAGAGGCACTTGCCAAGGGGTATGGATCAGAATCTGCACCACAATGGAGATTTACTCTTCAATATACGTCGATGGCACCTGTCTTGCAATTTGCTGATTCAGATGACTTGAGACGCCGTATTTGGCAAGGTTCAAATACTGTTGGGTCAGGGAAATTTGATAATGCCGAGTTGATTGCCAAGATTTTAAAATTGCGTGAGGAAAAGGCTCGAATGCTGGGTTTTGGTTGTTTTGCAGATTATACGACTTCTCGTCGGATGGCGGAGACGGGGGGCAATGCACTAGATTTTATCAATGGATTGCATGATCGGGTGAGGCCTGCTTTTGTCGGGGATATGAACGCTGTCCTTGCGTATAAAAATGAGAAGCTAGGGACAATCTCCGATCGCTTGTCTCCTTGGGAGGTCAGTTATTGGTCTGAAAAGCGTCGCCAAGAGTTGTATGACTTTAACGAAGAGGATTTGCGCCCATATTATTCGGTGGCAAAGGTGATGAAGGGCATGTTTGACATTTATTCTCATTTATATGGAATCACGGTCACGCAACGCCCTACTTTTTACGTTGATGAGATGAAGGGGGCAACTCCTCCAGCGGGTGCCGTTGAGGTCTGGCATCCAGATGTCTTGTTTTATGAGATTCACGATGTCGAGTCTGGCGAGCATCTTGGCTCATTTTATGCCGATTGGCATCCTCGCGATTCAAAGCGTAGTGGGGCATGGATGAACTCTCTGAGTACTGGCGTACCAGCCCAGAATGGCAAGGCTCGCATCCCTCATATTGGTTTGATGGTGGGCAATATGACCAAGCCCGTAGGGGATAAGCCTGCTTTGCTTGTACATCGCGAGGTTGAGACGATTTTTCATGAATTTGGACATTTATTGCACCAGCTCTTGTCTGATACTGAGGTGAAGTCTCTAGCTGGGACGAATGTCGCATGGGACTTTGTGGAATTGCCCTCACAGATTAATGAGAATTGGTGCTGGGAGCGTGAGTCCGTCAATATGTATGCGGCTCATTATGAGACTGGAGAGACTATTCCTGATCAATTATTTGATAAAATGCGTGCCGCTCGCAATTATATGAGCGGTACTGATTTCATGAGACAACTGACCTTTGGTAAGATGGATTTGGAGCTACATGTCCATTTTGACCAATATAAGGGACGTGATCTTGAGGAGATTGATGAAGAAATCTTAAAGGATTATCGAGTGCCAATGACGACGAAGGGACCATCTGTCGCTCGTAGGATGACTCATTTATTCTCGGCACCAACGGGGTATGCCGCTGGATATTATTCGTATAAATGGGCAGAGGTTCTTGAGGCAGATGCTTTTTCTCGATTCCTTAAAGAAGGGGTACTTAACGAAAAAACGGGGCGTGACTTTAGACGTTGCATTTTGAGCAAGGGGAATAGCAAGCCCGCCGCTGAGCTTTATCGCGATTTTATGGGGCGCAATCCTGATTCTGAGGCACTCCTCATTAAAACAGGCATTCAAGCAAATAACTAACCAACTAACTAATTGATACTTTGATGACTCAACAACGACTTACTCTCGCTGGGATTGGATGTGGCTCACGGACTCGCACGTACATGAAGCTGGCAATGGAGCAACCAGAACGCTATCAAATTGCGGCAGCTGCGGATATTGTTCCTAGCCGTGCTGAGGCAGTTCGCGATTTTGCCCCCGAGGCAGAGCGTGCTGACGTTCAGCTCTTCCCCGATGCTGCTTCATTGCTCGCACAACCACAATTGGCAGATGTTGCCATTATTGGGACGCAAGACGATTACCACTTTGCGCCCTGTAAAAAAGCATTGGAATTGGGGTATAATGTCCTGCTCGAAAAGCCGATTGCCAAAACCTTAAAGGAAGCCCTCATTTTGCGCAACCTTGCCGCAGAATTAAATCGTCGCGTGCTCGTCTGCCATGTGTTGCGATATACCCCATTTTATAACACGATTCGCGATATTATTCGGAGTGGTGAGCTGGGGCAGATTATCACCTTTAATGCTAATGAAGGCGTCGAGCCTTGGCATTTCTCCCACTCCTTTGTTCGTGGTCATTGGGGTAATAGTATCGTCTCTACTCCAATGATTGTGGCTAAATGTTGCCACGATATGGATATTTTACATTGGCTGACGGGGCGTAAATGCCTTTCGGTAGCTAGTTTCGGAGAATTGACATTTTTCCGCAAAGAATCATTGTCAGCACCTCGTCCAGAGCGTTGTGTTGATTGGACAACTCCCATTGGAGAAGACCCCTGGGATGCTCGTAAATATATGACCGACGACACCTGTCGCCGATGGTTGCGCATGGTTTATGATCGTGCCGATGAGGCAACTCCTGAGGAGATTGAAGAATGGTTGAGGACGAGCCCCTGGGGAAGAGATTATTTACAATGTGATAACAATCAACCTGATCATCAGGTGGGCATCTTACGTTTTGAGGGTGGATTGACGGGGACCTTTACCATGACTGCTTTTGAACAAGGTCGGCATATCGAAATTTATGGGACAAAAGGCAAGTTGAGAGCAGGGGCTTTTTATAAAGATCATGGACCTGGAGAGGTCAGCGTTACCCCTCATTTCGGGGGAGAAACACGCGTCATCGAGGTGCCCGAGGCTGATGGTGGATATTCTGGTCATGGCGGTGGCGACTGGGGGCTTGTTCATGAACTTTATGATGACATGCTCCATGTTGCCTCACCTGACCAGATGACGACCTCCATCGCTGCCTCCGCGCATTCTCATGTCATGGCATTTGCCATGGAGCATGCCCGTGTCACTGGCGAAGTCGTCGATATTGCAACCTTTGAGAGAGATGTGCTGTCTGGTAAGTTGACGTACTAAGTGAATGCCACGCATTTTCTTTAGCACTCATCCCAATTCATATTTTATTGATTGGGATGGGTGTTTTAATTTTACAGGAAGAGCTGGTATCCCCAGTGGAGGAAATCACGAATGGACTCCACGAGGGCTTGAGCATTTTTGTAGAAGTCGTTGCAGAATTTTGAGGCGACGAAGATGTTGCAGATCATCAGGATGCCAATGAGCAAGATTTGATTGCTTAAATAGACGATTATGAGCGAGAAGAATGTCCCATTCTCTCTTAAATCTGGTTGGTCTTTTGGAATGATCCATCCTGTCCAAAAAAGATGAAAGGCCCACCAAAAGCCTATGCCACCATAGAGCAAGGGTTGAAGGTGGTCGAGAGAGTAAAAAAGATTGATGAGGGTATAGAGCCCAGCCCAAACTAATGCCCAAAGTGGGATGAAGTAGGGTGAGAGTGCAATGAAGAGGTTACTTTTTGAGGTTTGTACTTCCCCCCCATTGACGGTGACTTTGATGTTTGAGACTTTGCCAAAGCTTAAAATGACGGCTATGGCATGGGTGAGCTCGTGCCCAAGGACATAGAGGTAGTGGAGGGTATGGGTAAAAAGTTTACTCGCCCCGAGAATAACCCAGACGAGACATCCCATCAGAGTGTACCAGACAGGGATAGAGAGCCATACCTCTGCATCTATCCCTGTCGCGGAGAGTTGGTCAATGAGTGCCATGGAGGAGATAATGGCAGCAGGTAAAAGGATGGCGACTCCGATGGATCGACGTGCCCATCGAGTAATGGAGGATATGTTGATGCCGTATTCATTCCACGAATTATTCCAATATTCTGAGCTTAATTGAGCACGATGCGAGATGTGGCGCACCCTTGTATTGCATTGCTTAAGTGCGTCTTTGAGGGGACGCCATACTTGGGGCGATTTATCATTAGCGTATTCTCTCCACTTCTTTTGTGGGAAGGGGGCGTTCTTTGGAGCTAATACGGACATATTGACGTCTCTTTTGTTAGTGGAATCAAGCAAGAGAGTCAATCGTTTTAAGCTTTTTTAGGGTGTCGGGATGTGACATGTTTGACGTGTGGCATTTTTCAAAAAATAAGTTGCGTTCGTATGCAACTTATCATCACAATGGGGGTTAGAGAGAGTAAGGATAGAGATGATGGATACAAGAGATCAACAATTATGGGATATATTGGGTAAGCTTCATCGTGCTAAGGCACCAGAGGGGTTTGCAGATATGGTCATGTCTCGTCTTGCTCTCGAATCTCAAGAGCTCCAGTATACAAAGAAGGTCTCTTTTTTATCTCTGCATCGAGGGATGGTCGCGTCTCTTGCCGCTCTTATCGTAGGGGTCGTTATTGCTTTTTGCTTGATGTCTCCCGGGGCATGGTTAGATCCAGATGAGCTCGCGCAAGTCGATGATGAGATGTTACTCGATGTGGCGTATTTGTCGCTCGGGGATGAGACTTTACAGGATGCAGTTTGTCGCATTTCTTCTCCAGATGTGAGCTCTTTTGGCGATCGCGATTTGACGGAGATGTTGTTTTGAGCTCAAAAGATTAAAACGGCAAAAGGATACCAAGTGTCCTAAATCTTAAATATATTGCCTGTCAAGTAGGCTGGCTTTCAGAGGATCAGAGGAGCAGAGGTGAGCAAAGGCGATGGCGAGTGCATCCGCGGCGTCGGGGGCTGGTGTCTCGGTAAGATGGAGTAAGGCTCTCATCATAAAGGCTACTTGACTTTTTTGAGCAGATCCATTCCCCACTGCTGCAAGTTTGACGCTGGTGGGGGAGTATTCCATGATTTTAAGTCCATGGCGGGCGGCTGCCAAGATGACGGCGGCTCGTGCTGAACCCATGATGATGGCTGTTTTATGTGATTGGACGTAGATGATGCGTTCAATTGCCATCTCTTCTGGTTGCCATTTACCAATGAGCGCGGAGAGGTAATCATGAATGGCAAGGAGGCAAGCTGATTGTGGGAGTCTCTGAGGGAGAGAGATTGTCCCGTAATCAAGTGACTGGGCGTCGCGGTGATCGCCCTCGATGACCGCGTAGCCCGTGTTGCGAATAGCCGGATCAATGGCTAGGATGCGCATATCAATCAGGAGGAGTTAACGTCTGCGACGTTTGGGTGCTGAGTGTTTAGCTCGACGAACTGATTTTACGGGGTCTTCATCGAGGAGAGCCGAGTAGAAATAGTTGAAGTTAGGGAGCTTGAGGCGAGTAACCGTTGTGCTGATAAAGTTCTCAACTGCCGTGGCGTAGTCAATCTCATCAGCAGTTAAGAGGGTGAATGCCTCACCTGTTGCCTCGGCACGTCCCGTACGACCAATGCGATGCACGTAATCTTCTGGGTTCTCTGGTACTCGATAGTTGATGACATGTGTGACGCCTGTGACATCGATGCCACGAGCGGCAACATCTGTCGCGACGAGGATGGCATATTTACCTTCCTTAAATCCTTTGAGTGCCTCCATGCGTTCTTTTTGAGGGACATCTGAGTGCATGGCGACGACGTTGTCCTTGTGTCCGTTAGCTTGTAGCATGCCACAAACGGTGTCTGCCTCTTTACGTGTGCGGGTGAAGATCATGACGGAGTGAAACTCGGTGTCATGGAGTAGGGCAATCAGGAGGTCGTCTCGTTGATCCATGGCAACGGGGTAAAAGGCGTGCTTGATGGTGGCAGCTACTTCTTGGCGAGCAATGGTAATCTCAATCGGGTCTGTGAGGCACCAGCGAGCAAAGCTGGAGATGATGGCTGGCATGGTTGCCGAGAAAAACAAGGTTTGTCTATTATCCCATGGGCAGAGATTGACAATTTTGCGAACGATGGGGAGGAAGCCCATGTCGAGCATGCGATCGACCTCATCCAAGACGAGTGTCTTGATGGAGCCAAATCGCATAGTACCACGGTAGAAATGATCCACGAGTCTGCCTGGTGTGGCAACGACGATGTCGGCTCCGCGTTGCAATTCCTCTGTTTGTTGCCCGTATCCTAAGCCTCCGTAGAGGAGAGCTACTTTGAAACCTGTAAACTTGGCGTATTCGCGGAAGGCCTCGGCAACTTGATCGGCTAGCTCACGAGTGGGCTCAAGGACGAGGATTTGAGGTGTACCACATGGGATGAGCTTGCTGAGTAGGGGGAGGGCAAATGCTGCCGTTTTCCCTGTGCCTGTTTGAGAGGCGCCAATGATGTCAATCCCATCGAGGACTTTAGGGATGGCTTGTTCTTGAATGGGGGTAGGGGTCTGATAGCCGCATTCTTCAACGGCTTTGAGTACGGCTTCGGATAAGCCTAATTCTGAAAATAACATGAGTATTTTGGGGGGTAGACGTAGCATCCCTCAAGAGGAGGGGGGCTACATATCTTTGTATTATGACAAAAATGGATTGGTGAGGATTTCGTTTTTTACGGTCGTATAAGGACCATGCCCAGGTAGGATATTGGTTGTCGCTACCTGAGTGAGGATTTTTTTCTCAATGCCTGAGGTGAGGAGGGTTGAGCTGCCTCCTGGGAGGTCGGTTCTCCCAATTGAGCCTGCAAAGATGGTGTCCCCAGAGAAGAGGAGCTCGTCATCGGGTAGGTGATAGACGAGGCTATCAGGAGAGTGCCCCGGGACATGATGAATGTGCCAGAGTGAGCCCCCCCATTGCGCGGTATGGATTTTAGTATCGAGGATATCGTCGACGACAAAAGGGGTTACCTTGAGCTCCATTCCCCATGAATCATGAGCAAGTTTGACGAGAGACAAAATATCGCTGTAGGCAGAGTGAGCATGAATGGTGCAAGCAAAGCGTTCTTTTAGCTTGGCTGCATCCATGATATGGTCAAAGTGATGGTGTGTGATGAGTAAATCAGTGATTTTTGCATCAGGACGCTTAGATTGAATCCAGTCAGTAAATCCCTCGGGGGCATCAATTGCTATATAAGTATTAACTCCCGTTTTGAGGAGATACCCATTGCATGCGGCTATGCCGCCGGAAAACACGTGAATCCGATCCATGAGGGCATATTATAGAGGCTATTCACTGTTTGGCGAGAGCAAATCTTGAAATGATAGGAATGAGTGATTTATGACGTTGAATGACGGTCGAATGGGATAGACATTCTAAGGGAAATAGGTAAGAATCACCAAAAATTTGTGCGATTCGACCTGATTGGATGGCACTAAGAAATTTCCCCTATGAAAATACAGACCAATAATTGGTTGCGTAAGTTCGCTTTCCCAGCCCTGATTGCCATGATGGTATCGTCTTGCGCCGAAGCCTCGACTGACTTTAATCAAGTGGGCAAGCAGATGTCGATTCTCTTGCAGAATAATCATTTTTCAAGAACGGAGTTTAGCGAGGATTTGTCCAACAAATTCCTTGATACGTATTTGATGAAAATGGATCCATCCAAGATTTTTTTCACGAAGAAGGATGTGAAGATGCTTCGTGAAAAGTATGGTTCTGAACTAGATGATTATTTGCTAGCTGGCACGGCAATGGATCCTGCCACTGCGATGTATCAACTCTATTGTAAGCGTGTTGCCCAGAGGATTGGATATGCAACGAATTTGCTAGAAAAGGGAGAATTTAAGTTTGATCGGAAAGGTTATGTTGCTCGTTCTCGTCGCAAGGTCGCTTGGGCTGCTGACGAAAAAGAGATGAATAATGTCTGGCGTGATATGGTGGAGGAGCAATTGATCTCTGAAATGTTACGACGTGAAACAATTGCTAAATTATCCAAGGAGCAAGGTAAGCCTGATCCTGCTGCATCAGAGAAATCACCTAATGAAAAGCTCCGCTTACGGTATGCTCGTGTTTTACGCAATATTCAAGAATCCTCTGATGAAGAAGATATTGCCAATGCCTTGTTGGGTGCCGTTGCGTTGACGTATGATCCCCATACTGAATATATGGGAGCTCGTGAAACTGATCGTTTTAAATCGATGATGGGTGGTGCTTTGACTGGGATTGGTGCCTTGTTGGGACCAGAAGATGATGGCGCTACCAAGATTACGGGGATTGTCGTTGGGGGACCTGCGGATAAATGCGGTGAGCTCAAACTCAATGACCGTATCGTCGGGGTTGATTCTAATAATAATGGTGAGATGACGGATATCTTGTTTATGAAAATGGACAAGGTTGTCGATTTGGTGCGTGGCTCTGCCGATAGCATTGTGCGCTTAAAAGTCGAGCCTGCCAATAACCCAGGACAGGCAAAAATCGTTACTCTCAAGCGTTCTCTTGTTGAACTCAAGGATGAACTTGCTAAAGGCGAAATCATTGAGGTGAAACAAGCTGATGGGAAAGAAGATAAGCTGGGTATTCTCAAATTGCCCTCATTTTATGCAGACATGGATGGTGGCGATCGTCGTTGTGCCAAAGATGTGAAGCTGATTCTTGAACGCATGGTTAAAGATCATGTCCAAGGACTCGTTATTGATTTGAGAAATAATGGTGGTGGCTCATTGGAGGAAGTTCGTCAAATGACGGGATTCTTTACTGGGAAGGGACCTGTTGTGCAGATTAAGGATGCGCGAGGTGGGGTCGATACGAAATCTGCGTATGATAAAAATCCTCTTTTCAAAGGGCAGGTTCTCGTCTTGATCAACAAGTTGAGCGCGTCTGCCTCAGAAATCCTTGCTGCCGCCTTGCAGGACTATGGTCGTGCTGTGATTGTCGGCGATACCTCTACCTTTGGTAAGGGGTCTGTCCAGCAACCTGTTGCCATTGCTAATTTCTTGCCTTACTTTACAGATCGTAGCCGAGTGGGTATTTTGAAGCTGACCACACAGAAATTTTATCGTATTGCGGGGGGATCTACTCAATTAAAAGGAGTAGAGAGTGATCTTGTCTTGCCAACTGCCTCAGCTGCCTTTGATGTGGGTGAGAAGGTGCTGGATTATGCGATGCCTTACGATCAAATCCCTAAGAGCAAAAATTACAAAAAAGATTCGTGGATTAACTCTATTTTACCTGACTTGAAAAAGAAGAGCGAGGCGAGAGTCGCGAATGATAAGGATTTTCAATTAATGAAAAAAGATATTGCCGATGTTCGCAAACGCATTGAGGATAATAAATTGTCTATCAATATCGAGGAACGTCGTAAAGAAGGAGATGAAATACTCAATCGTCGCAAGGCAATCAATGCCGAACGTAAGGTGCGGTTTGCCAAGATGGTCAAAGACGATGCCGCTAAATATAAAATTTATCGCTTAAACTTGGAGGATGTCGATAATCCTACCTTAACTTTATCTAATCCTGAAAAAGATAATGAAGCCTTTATGAAAATGGCAGAAGATCCAACTGAAAAGTTAGATGACTCACCTGACTATCCATCTGGACTCGATCCTGAATTGAGAGAGTCTCTCAATATTGTTGCCGATATGGTGGATGCACATCAAGCTAAAGGACGTAAAAAATAATCCACTAAAAATTAAACGAAAAAGGCCGATGGAATAACCCATCGGTCTTTTTCGTTTAAAGAGATAAAACTTCGTTTATTGGACTCGCAGGAAAATAATTGAGTCAGCAATGAGTTCGCCTTGGAGGCTATCCCCCAAAATGACGACGGGTTGCCCTACGGAAACGAGCTCTTTTTGTTTGAGAATGCTAATCGCAGAGTCGATCATTTTAACGGCATCTCGATTGAGGTTGGACTCAAAAGCAGTAACACCTCGCGCGAGGGTCAGCTGACGCACGACGGTTGGGTCGTGGGTAAAAGCGTAAATGTTCGTATTCTTGGGGCGCAAGAGAGAGGCTTGGACGGCAGCTAATCCACGACGCGTAAAGATAATGAGGGCAGCATCTTTGACTGAATCAGCAAGAGATACGGCGGCACGCGTTGCCTTTTGACGGTCATTTTTTAAGATGGCTCTTTCTGATAATTCAAGAGAAATACCTGAGCGTTCCATTCGTTTAGCGATGGAGTCTAAGATTTCGATGCAGTGGACTGGGTAGAGTCCGACTGATGTTTCCCCCGAGAGCATGACTGCATCAGCTTGTTCCATGACTGCATTAGAGACGTCGGTAACCTCCGCCCGTGTTGGCGTGGGCTGCGTGATCATTGACTCAAGCATGTGAGTCGCAATGATGCAACGTCTCCCTAGACGTAGACAATGGCTGATGATGCGACGCTGAATGATGGGCAGCTCTTCGATATTGACCTCAATCCCTAGATCTCCTCGTGCTACCATGATGACATCTGCGGCACGAATGATGTCGTCAATATGACGTAAAGCTTGTTGATCCTCAATTTTAGCAATAATTTGAGCTTGCCCATGGAGCCTTTGGATGTGGGATCGTAGTTCGGAGACATGCTCTGCACTACGAACAAAAGACATGGCGATATAATCAGTCTCGCATTCAATCGCAACCTCAAGGTCAGCTAGGTCTTTCTCTGTCAGGGCAGGGAGTCGTAGTACAACGCCAGGCAGATTGATATGTCGACGTGAGCCAAAACTCCCTTCGGTCAAGACAGTGCAGATGATGCGGTCTGCGAGCACCGTTTTGACTTTCATCAAAATACCACCGTTATCGACGACAATTGTATTGCCTTCGCTGACATCTTCGAGGAGCCCTTCATAATTGACTGTTGTCGTATAAGGGAGTTGAGGGGCGGCACTTGCTAATCGAAACTCAATCTCATCATCAGGCTTGAGTGCATAAGGACTTGGTATTTCTCCTGTGCGGATTGAGGGACCTTGTAGATCAACGAGGACGGAGACGTTTGCATTGAGTACATGAGCTTGTTGCCGAATGCGAATAATGATTTCTCTTAACCATTCGTGTTTACCGTGGCTCATGTTGAGCCTAAATATGTTAGCACCTGCTTCAATCAATTTTCCAATCATCTCGGAAGATTCGGTAGCAGGCCCGAGGGTGCAGATAATTCTTGTTGCGCGTGTGCGAGGAGTATCAATCATAAATCAAAAGGGAAGAAATCTCTATTTCTTCCATGAGAGGATATCAGACTAGGAATGAGAATAAAAGATTTAATTGAAGCATGGCATTATTTGTACCACACCTGTCCTAAATAAAAATCTTGAAAAGGGGGTAATCTCAATCCTGTGACATTTTTTGTGGAGGTGGGCTGGAGTCTGGGGGAGAACCTGATGCATTGCCTTTGGCTAACGCAACACGTTTTCCTTCAATTTTGTATTTGATATTTGGGCGGTGATTTTTTGGGAAATATGACGCAGAGCTGGGGCAGTATCTTCATCCATTTTTTATAGTACATAAGAGATGAGAATGGTATTATAATTGCTTTTTATTGCTGTATTATGGAACGAAAACTTTGAGAGGCGAGGGGGATAAATGTACATCAATAGGGGTGTACCCCTTAAAATCGCCATCCATTTCATACGGTACTTGCGCTTCCGTCCTGACTAAACAGGATTTTACTTTCAAATAAAATAAATCATCAGACATATCACAGTCAAATCCCCCGTTTACCAACGCAATCATGCAATCTTTTATAATATGAAATATGCCTTTTTTGAAAAGTACCACATCCAAGAATCCATCGCTATTATCAGCATCTCGAAAAACGCGTAAAGATCCCCCATAACGGCTACCATTTCCCATAATCATCGCTCTCCCCTCATAGACCGCACCCTCATCAGTCGTCACTAATAAATGAGGTTGCTTCTCAAAAATAGCTTTAATCGCAGAAAAAACATAAGCTAAAGCTCCCCATTTTTTCTTTAATGACCAAGTCGTCAACTCAACAGCACGAGCATCTAGTCCAACACCTGCCATTTGAACAAAGGGTTCATGATTAACCATAAATAAATCAACCTCTTTCACGCTCCCTCCTAAAATCGCCATCAAGGCTCGATCATAATTACCCGAGCCAATTCCAAGTTCTCTTGCAAATACATTCATCGTTCCTGAAGGAATCACGCCAAGGATTGTATCTGTCCCAACAAGAGCTTTTGCCGCGATGCTCAAGGTCCCATCACCACCAGCAACAGCAACCATCTTAACCCCAGATTCAGTAGCTTCTCGAAGTACACGAAACATGTCCTCGGGAGAACTTGGCTCATATACTTGAAAATAACCAGAGTGATCCTTTAACCAACGGCGTAAAATTTTAGCTCGTTCACTACGCGCTTGGGGATTAAGCATTAATGCGATTTTCTCCATAAAGGTCAGACTACATGATCTAGCGAGCTTGTCCAACTAGAAACTAATCTGCTCCATCAGATTCATTTCAGCTAAAAATGAAATCATTATTGCTATTTTATTTTTTCATAGATGGTAAAGCCTTGGCAAAGCCTTGATTTTTTATACTTACCTGACTCTTCAATTTGCTTAGACAATAAACCATAATTCTCTGGTCTGGATATAATCACATATTGATTCTGATCCCAGGTCGGAATCTTTTTTTCTCCACCTTCAGAATATTTATAATGATAAGCGCGCATAGCAAAATTATTTGCCAAGAGCAAAACAGGAATCCCTTGTGCTTGATACGATGAAGCCACAGCTACTGCATGTCGATAGTCTTCTCGCTCATAATCAGGAGAAAAACGAATCATCAGAGAACTAATAATCCAAACAATTAAGAAGAGGATAAAAACACCAGTCTGGATGAAATGCTTTCTCCAATTGTCTCTAGGCAAAGCGAATGAAGCTAACAGGCAAAAAATAGGTACAATTGGGGCAAAATGGCGACCAGAAAACCGAAAGTCCATAAAGGCAGCACTATAAGAAAAAACCACAATAGGAAGCCCAATCAGCGCTAGTAATGCTAATTGAGTCGAGAAATGATGCGTTTGTTTTCTCCATTGATTCCACCCGACAATCATCGCCGTTATGGTGATGATAAGAGCAGGAATCCAATACATGGCAGTCTCTAACACGATAGAAGGATTTGCCCTCACTAATAATCGAGAGGG